>CAIVKT010000603.1 GCA_903906615.1 uncultured Bacteroidota bacterium
GCCAACTATAACTGGGGCTTCCCCGGCATACCCGATAATACGGTGTGTATATACCCGGCAGACCTGTATGTGGGCAAGTATGTGTTTCATGATTCCGTTTCGCTGCAATCCACCGGGCTGCCTATTTTCGTGGATAGCTTTATACTTACGTTTCACAAGATCAATAATTTGCGGCTGGCGGTTACCGGGTTCTGTGCCAATGGCGACAGCCTCTTTATCACAGCCGCGCCGACTTTCCTCGCTTCGGTAGATACCACGGAAGGCGACTCGGTGACCAACTGGGGCCAAAGCCTTTGCGGTGTTGCGGATACCATAAACGGCAGCTTTGTGAAGGACAGGATATTTGACTCGCTGATGTACCTGAACCTACAGGTGGCGAGCGATACCGGTGTTGTGACGATTCATATAGGAACCGCAAAAAAAATACAATAGCCCAATGTTCACAGGCATCATAGAGGCAGTAGCCAACGTACAGGATATTATACACGAAGGCAGCAATATTCATTTCGTTATAGACAGCCCCATAACAGGTGAGCTAAAAGTAGACCAGAGTGTGGCGCACAACGGTGTATGCCTTACGGTGACCGAAATAACGGGTAGCACATATAAAGTAACGGCAGTAGCCGAAACCCTTGCCAAAACAACCCTTAGCAACTGGCATAAGGGCGATACGCTGAACTGCGAGCGGGCGCTAAAAATGGGTGACCGGCTGGATGGCCATTTTGTGCAAGGCCATGTGGATGCCACCGCACGGTGCATAGAAAAACAAACGCTGGAGGGTAGCTGGCTGTACCGTTTTCAATTCCCGAAAGCATACGCGGCATTGGTGATAGAGAAGGGGTCTATTTGCATCAATGGTGTAAGCCTTACTGTATTTAATGTAGGTGTTGATGAATGCACAGTTACTATCATTCCGTATACGTATACGCATACCAACTTCAACAGGCTGGAAAGCGGTGATGCGGTGAATATAGAATTTGATGTGCTGGGCAAATATTTTTTGCGGAAGCAGGAGGTGGAAAAGCTCCTTGGTTAAAAGATCAATGTGGTAATTGCTGTACCATCATTCTTACTTCCTCTTCATTTGCAATAAAAGTCCCTTCCTTAGTAGTAAGGCCCGAGGAATGAAATTCTCTTGCTCCCGTTTCTTTTACAAGTCGCGCAATATTGGAGGACCGTACACTGCCGCCCGGCATGATGATGATGCGGCCTGCTGCCTCATCTATTAGGTGTGACAGCATAGCGGCACCTTCTACAGCTGTCTTGTGGAGGCCGGAGGTGAGGATGCGTGCGCAGCCTGTATCAATTACGTCTTCCAGCGATCTGTGCGCATCGGGCGTTACATCAAATACTTTGTGGCAGGTAACGAGCATGGGGTAGGCGAGGCCCACCAGCCGTTTCATGTTCTCGGTATCAATATGTCCATTGGGCAGCTGTATGCCTGTGGCTATGCCTATACAGCCCAGTTCTTTGCAGGCCAGTATATCTTTCTTCATGATCTCCAGTTCCTCGGTATCATAAATAAAATTGCCACCACGGGGGCGTATCATGGGGAAGACGGGGATGGAAATATTGGACAGCGCATATTGTATCAGCCCATAACTTGGTGTGGTGCCGCCATAGGTAGGATCGGCACAAAGCTCTATGCGGGATGCCCCTGCTTTTTCAGCCACAAGGCATGATTGTATGTTGTATGCGCAGAGCTCTAAGATCATCGCGGTGATTTTATGGATGCTTACTGATAATAATAGTTGGACTGCAAAACTTCCTCCCTTGTGCCGTTCTTTACCGAGTAGCTAAAGCCTTTCTGCAAAGCATACGCACCATACTCTCCTTTCTTATTCAGCGCGAGGAAGCCTACCTGCACTTCCTTTGCGGCTTCGGGGTTGCGGGTTACAATGCGCATCACGGCTTGTTTACAGGCTTCTTCAGGGCTGTGCCCCTGCCGCATCAGCTCTACTACAAGGTGTGAGCCTACTATGCGTATCACTTCTTCACCCACGCCGGTGCTGGTGGCCGCGCCTATCTCATTGTCCACATACAGCCCGGCACCTATTATTGGGGAGTCGCCTACACGCCCGTGCATCTTATAGGCCATACCGCTGGTGGTGCAGGCGCCGCTCAGTTGCCCTTTGCTGTCCATAGCCACCATGCCTATAGTATCGTGGTTATGCTCGCCACCGGGCAGCATGTTCTCAATGTTCTTTACCGGCTTGTATTGGCTGTTTTTGAGCCATTCTTTATATTCTTTTTCGCTTTTTTCGGTAAGCAGGTTCTCTTTTTTAAAGCCCTGCTCCAGCGCAAACTGTAATGCGCCATCGCCAACGAGCATCACATGCGGCGTTTTCTCCATTACCGCGCGGGCTACAGATATGGCATGCACTATATGCTCCATGCAGGCCACGGAGCCACACTTGCTGTTCTCATCCATGATACAGGCATCAAGCGTTACACGGCCATCACGATCGGGCCGGCCACCCAGGCCTACAGATTGATTATTGGGGTCTGCCTCAGGGATTTTTACGCCTGCCTCTACAGCATCCAGCGCGCGGCCCCCTTTCTCTAATGTTTTCCATGCTTCGGCATTAGCTGCTTTGCCAAAATCCCAGGTGGAGATAACAATGGGTTGGTCTTTGATATCAGGGAATGGGCCGGGGACAAGAGGCGATGGCTCGGCCAATACCTTTTTGCCGGCAAGCAATGCCATAGAAGTGAGCAACGAAAGCTTTACAAATTTCCTGCGGTCGGCCATAATTATCCTGTTATCGTAACAAGATAGTAAGAAAAAGTAAATTTACAATGTTTGTCGGGGTCAAAACCGAGACGTTAAACTTCTACAAGCT
The DNA here is from genome assembly GCA_903906615.1 of uncultured Bacteroidota bacterium. GTDB lineage: Bacteria > Bacteroidota > Bacteroidia > Chitinophagales > Chitinophagaceae > Nemorincola. Next base: position 2,844 of record CAIVKT010000603.1, read on the forward strand.
CGCGGGCGTTGCTCATAGCTGCCTCGCTGGGCTGTTCGCCACCAATCATGCGGGCAATTGCGAGTACGCGCTCTTCCTGCGGCAATACTTTGATCTTAGTGGAGAGCCTGCCTGTTTTATCGGCCTCTTTATACACATAGAAGTGGCGTGTGCCACGTGCTGCTACCTGCGGCTGATGCGTAATACAAATGACCTGATGATACTGCGACAGACTGCGCAGCAAGATGCCTACCTGCCGTGCGGCTTCGCCGGAGATGCCGGTATCCACTTCATCAAATATAAGGGTGGGCAGGTGAAGCGCACGGGCGGTAATGGACTTGATGCAGAGCATGATGCGGCTCATTTCGCCGCCCGATGCTGCTTTTTGCAGTAGCTGAAACTGTCCGCTCTTATTGGCATCGAGCAGGAAGCTCACATCGTCAATGCCATTAGGCGTAGGGGGTGTTGTGGCTATGCGAATGTCGAAGCGGGCATTGGGCATACCCACCAATATGAGCAGCTCATTGATCTTTTCTATAAATGATGGCAATGCCTTTTTGCGCAATGCGGATAATTGGTCGGACTCGGCCAACAGTTCTTTGTATATAGCGCCTTCTTCCTTGGCCAGTTGCTCTATACCGTCATTAAGGTCCAGGGTGGCTTTTAATTCATGCTCCAGCTTGTGTTGTAGTTCCAACAGTTCTGCGGTGGTGGTCATGCCATGCTTTTTCAGCAGCTTGTAGCCCAGGTCCATGCGCTCCTGCAGTTCATTCATGGTTGCCGGGTCGAGCGATACTTTACTTTCTTCATTTTCCAGTTCGGCGGCAACATCTTTCAGTTCTGCCCACGCAGAGGACAGGCGTTCCTGCAGGGGTTTAACCTCGGGTACAAGCTCGGCAATACCTTGCAACTGCTGGTTGATGCGCTTGAGCTCATTGATCAGCGGTTGCTCGCCTTCTTCCAGCATATTCCTTGATGCCTGCAATACGCTGATGATGCGCTCGGCATGGCTCATTTGTTTCAGTTGCTGATCCGCAAGCTCTATTTCATCCGGTTTGAATGCTGCCGCCACCAGTTCATCGAGCAGAAATTGTTTGTACCCCGATTCTTTATGCCATTGCGACTGGCGTTCGCGCATGTCGGCCAGTTTCTGTTTTATTGATTTGTGTTTGTAGTAAAGCAGCCTGTAAGTGGCTACCGCACTCATGCTCTCGGCAATAGCATCCAGCGCTTCCATCTGGAAATTATCATCTTCCAGCGCCAGGTGGCCGAACTGCTGATGCAGATCTACAAGCAGGGAAGTAAGCTTTGTGAGTACACTGATGTTTACCGGCGTATCATTAATGAAAGCGCGGGATTTACCATTAACAGCTATCTCCCTGCGAATGATACATTGGTGGTCGTAGTCAATATCGGTTTCGGAAAGTGCCTGTTTAAAAGATTCATTATTTGCCACATCAAAATAACCCTCTATCACCGACTTCTCATTTTTATTAATGAGTACGGAAGTATCGGCACGCTCACCCAGTATCAGCGACAGTGCGCCGAGTATGATGCTCTTACCTGCACCTGTTTCACCGGTTACGGTATTGAGGTGCGCATCCGGCTCCAGGGCCAGGTGATCAATGATAGCGTAATTGTTGATAACTAACTTTTGCAACATGGGTTTTCCAATAAATGAAGTGGTGTAAAGTTAATACTTGCTTAGATAAGTGGAAGGTGTAAATATTAATCGTGAACTACTATTTCCTCGTTTGTAATAGCAATCATATTGTGATGTTCGATCAGCTGTATGATGACATTCAATCCCTTACTAAATATTTCCAATAGCGTGTTATTATTGATGTTTCCGGTTTTCACTAAAATCAATTTTGACGGTTTCTTCTCAATGAGAAAAGAGCGAAGAAAATCATCATCTTTAGTTATTAATATGAAATTTTCTTGGAAGGCCTTTTCTTTGATGAAATTATCAGGAGTAGCGTTTTTGTTCGGAAGGTCTAGCGTGTGAATTGAGTAATAATCATTGGCGTTTAAAAAATCAGATAAACGTTTAGGTAACTGAGCATCGATTATGAATTTTAGTTTGTGATCAGTTTCGCCATACTTGATCGAAGCTTCCCTTAGTTGGGTTTCAACTTCTTTAAAAGTATAACTCATACCGCTATCCGATATATGCTGTTAATATTGGTAAGTTTTGCTGCATACTCAAGGCAAGCGAGTATGTCTTCTCTTTGAAGATCAGGGTAGTCGGCTAATAACTCTTCTGTTGACATTCCTGATGCCAATAAGTCCAACATCATGTCGACGGGGTAACGGAGACCTCTTATAGTTGGCTTACCGTGACATATTTTCTGATCAATAGTTATACGACCTAATGTTGCAGCGCTCATAAAATAATTTATTCAAAAATACGCAAAAAAATAAGATCGAAGCGTTTGGCTCCGATCTTATAACTAATGTAATGTAGGTTGTTTACTGTTTATACACTTTCAGTGCTGCTTCCAGGCAATCCATAGCAGCGTTTATGTCGTTTTTGTTGAGCACATAGGCCAGGCGTACTTCGTCTTTGCCCTTACCGGCTGTGGCATAAAAGCCTGCTGCGGGGGCCATCATTACGGTCGCGCCATTGTGCGAGAATTCCTCCAGCAGCCACTGGCAGAATTTTTCGCTGTCTTGTACCGGCAGCTTGGCCATAGCATAAAATGCACCACCGGGCAATGGGCAGGTAACGCCTTCCATCTTTTGGAGGCGGCTCACCAACAGGTCGCGGCGGGAGGTATATTCGGCATGCACTTCGTCAAAATAATTTGCCGGAAGGTCCACGGCCGCTTCGCCAAGTATCTGCGCGAATGATGGCGGGCTGAGGCGTGCCTGTGCAAATTTCATGGCAGCATCCAGCACGCCTTGATTGCGTGTCACAAATGCACCTATACGGCCACCGCATGCGCTGTAGCGTTTAGAGATTGTATCCAGCAGGATCGCATGTTCTTCCAATCCGGGTAAAGACAATGCAGAGATATGTTTGGCCCCATCATAGCAGAACTCACGGTAAGCCTCATCGCTAAACAGGAACAGGTCGTGTTTCAGGCAGATCTCGCGCAGCACATTCAGCTCATCCATGCTATACAGATAACCAGTGGGGTTATTTGGGTTGCAGATCATGATGGCCTTGGTGCGCACAGTCACTGCTTTTTCAAACTCTTCGATAGCGGGCAATGCAAATCCGTTCTCAATACCTGAAGGAATAGGCACTACCTTGACGCCCGAGCTGGTGGAAAAGCCATTATAATTGGCATAGAACGGCTCGGGAATAATGATCTCATCACCCGGATCTAGGCAGCTCATTATGGCAAACATGATGGCCTCAGACCCGCCTGTGGTCACGATGATCTGGTTGGAGGTTACGTCTATATTATTGCGCTGGTAGTATGTAACCAGTTTCTTGCGGTAGCTTTCAAAACCAGGGCTCGGGCTATACTCCAGTACCTTCATATCGGTATGGCGCACAGCGTCCAGTATGGCCTTTGGTGTTTCAATATCTGGCTGTCCGATATTGAGGTGATATACCTTGGTGCCCCTTTTTTTAGCGGCATCTGCGTATGGAACTAATTTACGTATTGGCGAAGGGGGCATCTGCGCCCCGCGATGTGATATTACCGGCATAGCGCAAAGATAATTCTAATTGCGCAATGGCTCAATAGCTGAATAGCTCAATTATGAACGTAATATTACACAGTTTTATGTTTGATATGGGCATATAAAATAACATGGGAATTGAGCCATTGAGCAATTAAGTCATTGAGCCATTATTTTTTTATGGCCTTTATATTTCTCTGTATCCCTTTCCATTTCGTTCGTTTAAGCGGCGAGTTCTTAAACACCTTGTTGAAAGTTTCTTCGCTCATTTCTTCCCATTGCTGCAGCGATAGGTTGAGTATCTCCGGTATTGGAGTAAAGGCAGATTCAGTATTGCTTTTTGAAAAGCGGTTCCACGGGCATACATCCTGGCAGATATCGCAGCCAAACATCCAGTCCTTCATTTTATCATGAAAGCCGGTAGGAATGAGCGCATCCTTTAGCTCTATGGTGAGGTAGGAGATGCATTTGCTGCCATCTATCTCGGTAGGGGACACAATGGCCTCGGTAGGGCAGGCATCTATGCAGCGGGTGCAGGTGCCGCAATGGTCGGTAGTGAAGGGTGAGTCTGCAACGAGGTCAAGATCGGTAATGAGTGTGGCAATAAAGAAAAATGAGCCCGAATGTTTGGTGAGCACATTACCATTCTTGCCCACCCAACCCATGCCGCTGCGCACGGCCCAGCTCCGCTCCAGCACAGGTGCGCTGTCCACAAAGCCACGCCCATCTACAGCGCCTATATTGTCTTTGATATATTGCAGCAGCTCATTGAGCTTGTGCCTGATGACAAAGTGATAGTCGGTTCCGTAGGCGTATTTGGCTATGTGTGGGGTATTAGGCTGTTGCTGCTCAGCAGGGAAATAATTGAGCATGAGCGTAATGACTGACTTAGCGCCCGGCACCAGCTTGCGGGGGTCTATGCGCAAATCGAAATGGCGCTCCATATATTGCATCTCTCCCTGGTGGCCTTTATTCAGCCATTGCTCCAGTCGCCGCGCATCATCCTCCAGTTGCACAGCCTTGGCTATACCGCAGGAGTTGAAGCCCAGTCTATGGGCTTCAGTTTTGATGAGGTGCGTATTTTTTTCGGTGTGGAGCAATGGTGTAAATTTAACTACAAAATGGGGTAATGGCTGGTTGAAAATATAAATGAGCAAATTGTGATTTTCTCTTCTTGTTTTGATTGGGTATTATTACGTTTGTCACAGCATTATTTAGTTGGAATGAGGAATCCCAAAGAAATATTAAGGATAGCAGAATCAAGAATAGCAGAAGCTAAGGTGTTGTTTGATGCCGGATATTATGAAGGGGCATTCTATTTAGCAGGTTATTCTATTGAAATGGCCTTAAAAGCGAAAATCTGTTTACATCTTGATATTCCGAACTTATTTGAAGACTCTAAGTTGCTCGACAAGCTAAAGTTCAAGACGCATGATATTATTACTTTGTTATTATTGTCGGGCTTGAGAAAGAAATTTGAAACTGAAATGTCTAAAAATGTACCTTTGTATGAGAATTGGAACTTAATCTCAACAACATGGAATGAGAAGTGCAGGTATGACTGCTGCGGTACTAAATCGAA
>CAIVKT010000604.1 GCA_903906615.1 uncultured Bacteroidota bacterium
CGTGGCTTCTTCCACACCCCGTAAAGAAATAAGGGCAATAAGATGATACTGATTGGAGGAACTGCATAGTCAATGAATAAGATGAAATATTCCCACCATGGCGAGGTGCCAAAGTTGGCGGCCTTGTGCTGCACAATATTTACGTAGTAATAGTTGTACGGGGTAAACACCCAGTCACCATACAGCCAGTGGTCAGTTAATACACCCATGCCCATGGCCGCCGTACCCGCCAGGACGATAAGCAGCCAATCGCTAATGCGCCATTTGGAGTATAATATAAGCCACAATCCAAGCCCCAGGAAGGCAAATGCCATCTGTAACCTCAAAAATAAAGTGAAGCCAAGCAGCAGCCCTGCGAACAAAAGGCGCATGCCTCGCTTTACAGATACATACTCATTCACATTAAGCAACAAGGAGATAGCGAGGAAAAACAGCACACCCGCGCAGTTCTCAGCCGAGAAGCGCACGCCCACATAAGGCACAAACCAAAGCAGGAAGCTGCACCATATAAATGCCCGCTTGCCTTTTTCGGTAGCAAAGGTCGGCAGCATCAGCGATACAATGCGACAAGTCACCACCCACGTTAGCACACCCATGCCCAGCCGCAGTAGGAACGCCGCCCAAAAAGGATTGTACATGCCCGGCAGCATCAGCAGCTTGCATACACAATACGCAATAAAAGGTTGAAGGGCCGGGCGGCACTGCGCCCCAAACTCCCACGGCAAGGCCGAAGCAGGCGACAGCCCCAGTTTGTAATTACAAAACTCCAGTACCTGGAAATGCTCATCAGAATGATTATACCCAACACTGAACCATGCCGCTATGATCTGCACCAGCAGGCCAAGCAAAAAGATCTTTCGGTAGGGTGTATTAGGAATGAGTTTGAATGACATAGGAAGCGGCAAAGGTCAATAAATATAAGATGCAACCCAAGATTAAAATTTTGAAGGTATTGCTTTAATAGATGATATCTTCGTTCATTTCCTGCTGTTATGTTTATAATTCAATTAAGGTAATGTTTTCTTATCGGCTACCTACTTCCCGCCCAAAGTATTAATATTACCACGCAATCAGGTATCATGAAAAAACTATTCTTATTCGGGCTATTGGTGATTAGTGGCGGCGCATATGCGCAAACTGTTGATCAGTATTTACAGAAGATACGCGGCAATACTGCCGAGCTTACTGCTTTCTTTCAGCAGATGCCTAAGGGCGGCGACCTGCACAATCACTATACAGGCTCGGTATATGCCGAGACCTATATAGATTGTATAGTGGATAGCAACTGGTATGTGAATACCACCACGCTCAAAGTAACCAAGACACCCGCTGATGGCGCTACCCGAATATCAGACCTCAAAGCCTCCGGCGACTGGCCTGCCTACCAGGAGAAGCTATTGCAGAAATGGTCGGTCAAAGACTATAATGGTGTAAGCTACCCAAGCGATAAGCAGTTCTTCGAAACCTTTGGTAACTTTGGCATTGCCAGCAACCAGCGCTATGATGTGGGGCTGCTGGAGCTGAAGAACAGGGCCAAGAGCGAGAATGTAAGTTATATAGAGACCATGTTTACCGGCATACCTAATGGCATAGCAGGACTTGATACCTCTTATAATACAAAGCTGGAGCAGGCACTTACCAATAAAGACGAAGTTGCCGTAATAAAGGTACTGGATCGCGAATATGAGGCCATGTTGAAAAAGGGTGCCTCCGCAGCAGCCGAAGAATTTAATTCAAAAGTTGCCGCCCTGCACAAAAAATTGCATATAGACGATGCGGACTTTACCATGCGCTATCAAAGCTATGTAGCCCGCACGCAGCAGCCTGCCGATGTATTCAAGAACCTTATCCTCTGCTTTATCTCTGCCGACAAAAGCCCGCTCATAGTAGGGGTAAATATTGTAGCCCCCGAGAATGATGATGTGTCCATGCGCGACTACTGGCTGCACATGCAGATGTTCAAATACATGCACAGCAAATACCCGAATGTGAAATATGCTATGCACGCCGGCGAGTTGGCCCTCGGCATGGTGAAGCCCGAAGAAATGACCTGGCACATTAATGCCGCAGTGCATACCGCAGGTGCCAACCGTATAGGCCATGGGGTAGACCTGCCCTATGAACACAACAGCTACGGCCTGCTGGAGTACATGGCAAAGAATAAAATAGCTATAGAGATCAACCTGTACAGCAATGAGTTCATCCTAAAGGTGAAGAACGATGCGCACCCCTTCACGCTGTATAACGAATTTAATGTGCCTATAGTCATCTGCACCGATGATGCCGGAGTACTCCGCAGCGACCTCACCCGCCAATACGTACTCCTCGCCAAGCGCTACAAAGAGGTAAAGTATGCCGACATCAAACGCTTTGTGTATAACAGCATAGATTACAGTTTTATAGAAGAAGAAAGCATCAAAGACAAAATAAAGAAGCAGCTCGATGATAAGTTCTCCACATTTGAGCGTGAGGTATTAGCTGCACATAATAGATAGGGTAGGGCAAAATAAAAACTGGGATTTGGATTTTTGTCTTTTGGGATTTGAAGCAACTACGGCGCCAGCATCTCTGTAACCGATGCGCCTTCATCCCTTACCATTCTGCCGCAGCCCGCATACCTGCGGCTCCAGTATTTATTGTTCAGGCTGCTGATCACCACTCCGCGGGACCGCGAGGCATGTACAAAATAGCCATTGGCCAGGTACACACCCACATGCGATATCGCCAGGCGGTGTATGCGAAAGAATATCAGGTCGCCTTCGGTGGCTTTGTCTATATCTTTAATTCTTGTACTCTGCCTGTGCTGTTGCCGTGATGTGCGTTCCAGTTCTAATCCGAAAACTTCGTCATACAGTTTTTGTGAGAACGCCGAGCAGTCTATACCGCTGTTATCCATGCCGCCCCACTTATACCTTGTGCCATACCAGTCATCAATGAATTGATATAGTGGGTAGTTAGTGAGTTTGCCATGCTCCACGTTTATAAGGTCTGCATATTTAAGCACCAGGCTATCAGCTTCGCTCAGCAGCAGTGGGGTAGGCTCTTCGGCTAACGGCTGTGTGCGCTCATTAGCTTCATCCTGTTGTATGATGTCTTTTGTTTGCGCTTCTTTTTTGCTTGCAGTTGTTTTTGCAACCTCTTTATTATCAGTTGTATCGTGCGCTGTGTTGACTGCCAGTGCAGTGGTGAAGGGGCTTTGGGTATCTCTTGCTTTTGCCGCTGGTTGCTTATCTGTCACCGGTGGTTGGACTACAGCTATTGATTTTCTGTATAGCTCGTTATATTGTTTATTACCCTTGTTTTTGGTTTTTGCAATAGGCTTCGCTGCATTATCATTTGAAGCATCACTTGAAGCAGGATTGTTCACATAGCCGTTGTGAGCGGCTCTGCAGCCGATGAGTGTAAGACAATAAAGGAAACATGCGTAGGTGCATATTTGTAATTGTTTCCTCACTAATTCCTGATTTATGTTCTTAAAGGTAAAATACATTCTGAAAAAAGGAAGTGTCTGCAAGGTTATTTTTATGCACATTCCCGCATACTTATTTTTTAAATGTTCGGTTGTCCGCAATAATTCTATACCACCCAAAACGATATTTTTATATTTTGCACCCAAAATCACACAATATGAAAAAAATGATTCGCTCTGTCCTATTGGGCGTAGCCCTGTTGCCCCAGTTTGCAAATGCGCAGCTTGTGTCGCAGGGTACAGTAAAGATCGGCAAAGACGAAAAGAAGGGCTTTATAGCTGCCTGTAAGAACAGCCGCAAAGACATCCAGGAAGTTTTGGATGCCAAAATGAAGGAGGCCAACCTTGATAAGCACAGCAAGAAGAAGGGGTTTTATACTTACAAAGGTGTTATGTGGACCGTAGCCAGCCCCAACAAAATAGACCTCTATTATGCCATAAAAGGCAAGAAAAAGAGGGCTAAGGTATACCTTGTAGCCTCAA
>CAIVKT010000605.1 GCA_903906615.1 uncultured Bacteroidota bacterium
ACTTACAGGAAGATCAACTGAAAATTCTGACATAGACCTCGCCCTTTTCTCTAATAACTTTACAGATAACATCCTTCTGAATCTTGACATGATCGCAATGATCAATATTCATTTTCCGGACCTGGATATACATACTTATCCCACAACTGCATACTTCGGTAAAGGCATGTTATTAGACGAGATAAAAAAGACCGGATTAGAAATTAAATTGTGATTTCTTCATCTTCAGCGGAGGACTTGCAGAGCAAGTAACGACTATTTTGCAGTAACTAACTACAATAAAATATATTATCTTGCTGAAAACCACATAGCGTATGAAGCGGATACTTATACTTGCATTTGCATTATTTGCTTTTCATTATTCCCACGCGCAGGCCACCGAAGACCTCGCGGTAGAACTCACCGTCACTACATCGGCCACGCCGCCATCCATCACTTTAAAGTGGAAAGACATCACCTATGATACACCCGCATACCACATCTGGAAGAAAGCCAAGACCGCTACCAGCTGGGGTACTGAGATAGCCATACTCACCGCTACAGACAGTGTGTATACCGACCTTGCAGTAGTTGTAGACTCTGCTTACGAATACCAGGTATGGGCAGAGGGTTCTATTTATTCTGCGGGGTATATCTATGCGGGCATCAAGAACCCCGCTATACACAACAAGGGCACTATGCTGCTGCTCGTAGACAGTACCTTTACCGATTCCTGCTCCGCAGCGCTCAATACGCTGGTGCAAGACCTGTGGGGTGATGGCTGGCAGCTCATCCGCCACGATCTTTCCCGCTCCCTGGATGATACTGCTGTGAAGTCTATCATTGCCAACGACTATGCCACCCATGCCAATGTGAAATCTGTCCTCATCATAGGCCATATCGCAGTGCCTTATGCCGGCGACTTTATCGAAACGGGTGATTACCCGCCCGACGGCCACGTACCCTACCACGATGGCGCATGGCCATCAGACATCTACTATTCCTGCATGACCGGCTGGACTGATGTAACCGTAAACAACACACTTGGCAGCTACACCGCCAACTGGAACGTACCAGGTGATAACAAATTCGACCAGACAACAATACCCTCCGCTGCTGTGCTGCAGATCAGCCGCATAGATATGAACAACATGCCCTCATTTGCATTCTCCGAGGCGCAACTGCTCAACAGCTACCTCGCCCGCGATCATCAGTATAAAATGGATTCGCTCGGCATCCGTCACCGCGGCATCATCAACGATAACTTCGGTTACTTCAGCGGCGAGGGCTTTGCTGCCAATGGCTGGCGCAACTTTCCACCGCTTGTAAGCCGCGATAGTATTTATGTGCTGCCCTACATAGCATCCCTGGCCGATTCGTCCTTTCAGTGGGCCTATGCCTGTGGTGGCGGTAGCTTTACCACCGCCAGTGGGGTAGGGGCCACCAGCGATTTTGCTGCCAATCCCGTTAACGGCATCTTCACCATGATGTTCGGCAGCTACTTCGGCGATTGGAATGTGCAGGACAATTTCCTTCGTGCGCCGCTGTGCAGCAGCACACCCGCCCTTACCTGTTGCTGGGCAGGTAGGCCCAACTGGTTCTTCCACCATATGGCCCTTGGCGAGAACATAGGCTACGGTTCCCTGCTCACGCAAAACAACGCGGGCCTGTACCAGAATACCGGCTATGGCAACCAATACATACACGTAGCCCTCATGGGCGATCTCAGCCTGCGTACCGATTACATACAGCCACCGTCAGCGCTCACCGTTACACCTGTAGCAGGTGCGGGTGCCACACTCACCTGGGCCGCCTCTCCCGATCCCGGTGTCATAGGCTACTACGTATACCGTGCTGATAGCCTGTATGGCTATTGTGCCAAAATATCCACCATGCTCACCACCACTACCTTTACCGATGCCAGTGGCACAGCGGGCCTCAAATATTACATGGTGCGCCCCGTGAAGCTACAGTCCACACCATCAGGTGGCTACTACAACCTCGGCATAGGCATTACAGATACTGCCACAGTTTCCTATCCATCATTGCACACAACCACCATATCACCCGTGGTAGAGGTAACTGTATTCCCTAACCCGGCACAAAACAATATAGCAGTTAGCATCAACACACAAACAGTTGCAATAGCCACCATATACATGCTAAACGAAGCCGGCCAGCAATTGAACACAGCCACCAAACAACTCAACACAGGAGCCAACACCTATTCGCTCAATGTTACCACTTACCCCGCTGGAGTGTATAATCTTGTGGTGAAAATTGGTGATGAAACGCAGGTGAAGAAATGGGTGAAGATGTAATCAACTTTAAATAATATCAAAATTAAACGAGAACAATATGACAAAGCTTGAAAAATTATATAATAGTATACAGAGTCTTAAAGAATTAGGAGTACAGTTGCCAAATGAACTTCTTGATGAAACAAATAGGGTTGAAGAAGAGATTATTAAGAATGATGTCATCCCTTTGCTTGAAGAAACAATTAGTCCTATGATTTCTCAAATTCAAAGAGAACTCGTTCTTGTCATTGATTATATTCCAGATGAACCTATTACAGTGAGATTAACTAGGGCTTGCTAAATAACTCAGAGATCGTTTATTAGTAAAATGGACATATGGTTTGAATGCCGTTGACTTATTAACCATTGGTATAGGGACAAAAGTGCCTGCCTCGTCATAGCGACGA
>CAIVKT010000606.1 GCA_903906615.1 uncultured Bacteroidota bacterium
CAATGCCGGTAAGCTGGGACTCAACTTCGGGATACAGGGGATGCAGTACCCTGCCACTTCTACTGTGGCAGAGAACCAGGCACTGAGTACATCGCTGTACATACACAGCATACCGAACAACAACGACAACCAGGATATAGTGAGCATGGGCTGCAATGCGGCCATGAGTTGTGCGCAAGTAATAGAGAACGCGCACGAGGTGCTGGCGGTGGAAGTTGTAGCCCTTATTCAAGCCATAGATATACTGAAGATCAGTGACAAGCTATCGCCGGCGGGCAAGTGGATGTATACCAACGTAAGAAAGCTGTTCCCCTTCTTCAGCGAAGACTTCAGCGCATCGCGCAAATTGCAGGATGTGAAGGCGTGGCTGATGGAAACAGATGTGGCCGCGAATTTTCAAAAAGAACTAAACCACCAAAAGTAATGCAGGACAAATACGCACTGGTAACCGGAGGATCGAGAGGTATAGGCCGCGCCATATGCGTGAAGCTGGCAGAAGCGGGCTATAACGTACTGGTGAATTACAAGGGCAATACCGAAGCTGCACAGCAAACAGCAGCGCTGGTGCAAGCAGCAGGCACTACCGCGGAAACACTTTGCTTTGATGTAGCTAATAGAGAAGAAGTGCGGAATGTATTGGGCGGCTGGATGGAAGCCCATAAAGACAACAAGATAGAAGTACTGGTGAACAATGCCGGCATACGCAACGATGGCCTGATGGCCATGATGGCAGACGAGCAGTGGGATACCGTAGTAGACACCAGCCTTGGCGGCTGGTACAATGTGACCAAACAAGTGCTTACGCCCATGGCACTGAACCGCTATGGCCGCATCATCAATATAGTGTCCCTGAGCGGGCTGAAGGGCATGCCGGGACAAACGAACTACTCCGCCGCAAAGGCAGGCATCATAGGGGCGACAAAGGCGCTGGCGCAGGAAATGGCGCGTCGCAACATCACGGTGAACGCGATAGCGCCCGGCTTTATAAAAACAGATATGGTGGCCGACCTGGAGGAGAAAGAGTACATCAATATGATACCTGCAAAACGCTTTGGCGAAGCTGAGGAAGTAGCAGACCTTGCGGCCTTCCTTGCATCAAAGAAGAGTAGCTATATCACCGGGCAGGTGATCTCTATCAATGGTGGGTTGTATTCTTAGAACAGGCGTTTATTCTGCCTGATGAGCCTTACATACTCTGTAAGGTCGGGGGAAGGTTTTAACCACAGCAACATGCCTATATAGATCACAGATATAAGCGTAGTGCGTATGGCGGCATCTATAAAAGTATGCACGTATACATGTCGCGCAGGGTCGAAAAGATAAGGGAAGAAATACCCTACCGCCAGCGCCGGCAGCGCAGCTATAATAACACGCCATGTCTTATTGGAGAAGGGCTGCATACCCAGCTTCTTCCATACAAAAATATACTTGATAACATTAAAGACGATGAGTATGGACGTAGAGCTCCATGCAGCACCATATACGCCATAACGTGGCACCAGCGTGCGTATAAGCAGGAACAGAAGACCGATAAGGAGTACAGACACGTAAAAATTGAACTTATAATAGTTGGCAATAGACAGCACCTGGTCGTTGATGCCGGTAGCTACGTTTATCAGGCTGCCCGCCATAAGTATCAGGAAGATCTTGATGACGCTTGTATAGTCCTTGCCGTTGCCTATTATAGCTACTACATTCTGTAGGTTGCAGCACAGAATTATTGCAATTCCCACAGTAGGTATGAGCAGGTTCATTGAAGCACGGGTAAAAAGGTTTTTGGCCGAGACCATATCATCTTCCGCAAAATCTTTGGCGAGCGCAGCAAAGCTGGCCGGCAGAAACGCCTTGGAAGGCATGAGCAAAAAGGAAATAATAAAATTGGCCGCTGCATAGGGCGCTGCTGATTGAAAACCACTATGATCGTAGATAGGTACTAATGCCGAATCCATAAGGGCCATAAGTATAAGGGCCGCACCGAGCAGGTAGTGGTACCACGCAAAATGCGCGATCTCTTTATACTCCTTTAACGAAAAATCGCGCAGACGGAAAGAGAAACCAAATCCGGGTGTTTTAAAAGAAATGAAGAGGAAGATGATCATGGGCAGGCCAGCTATGAGCACAGTGCCTGTGATGAGTGCATAAAGGCTGATGTAGCCTAATGCGAACAAAATGATGAGTATAATGTTGAGTACACGTACCAGTATCTCCCGCATAAAGGCAGAAACGGCTACCTTCATCTGTGAGCCGAGGTACTGTTCCAATATGGTCATGTAAATGAAGAAAAACACGAATAGCGGCAGCCATGCAAAGTATCGGGTGGCGAATGCCACATCTTCTGCCTGGTAATGGCGAAGTATCCAGGTTCTGAAAACGAAATAAAATATCGTAAAAATGCCTGCGAAGAATGCCGGTAATATAAGGGTGAGCGAAAGGAGCAATTTCCTCTTGCGCTCATCGCCGGCCAGCCTGTGTGTAAAAACAATTAGCGTACTGTTCAGCCCCATCAGCAGCAACTGCGAAAGGATAACCGCATATACGCCAATGCTGCGTATATAACCAAATCCCTGCTTGGTGATGTACTTTGTAGACAACCAAAGCACCAGCGCGCCCAATACGGCGCCAAATGCTACTATGATGAGATTTTTTACAGACTGCCGGAATACAATTCCCATAACGAACAAAGGTAAATATTAGAAATTAAGTCAACCATAAAATATTCACAAACTATTGCAAAGGTGTGCAAACTCATAAGCCCCGAAAGAATTATATTTGCAGCAAACAGCAATTAATGAAAAAAGCCCTGATAACCGGCATCACAGGACAGGACGGTGCATACCTTGCCGAACTTTTACTGGACAAAGGATATGAAGTACATGGTGTGAAGCGCCGTACCTCACTGATCAATACTGCACGGATAGACCACCTTTATGTAGACCCGCATGAAAAGAGCACCCGGTTCAAGCTCCATTATGGCGACCTGACCGATTCCACCAATATCATACGCATCATACAGGAAGTGCAGCCGGATGAGATATATAACCTTGGTGCTATGAGCCATGTGCAGGTGAGCTTTGAAGAGCCGGAATATGTAGCCAATACAGACGCCACCGGTACACTGCGCATACTGGAAGCGATACGTATACTGGGATTAGAGAAAAAGACAAGGATATACCAGGCATCTACCTCCGAGCTTTATGGCAAGGTGCAGGCGGTGCCGCAAAGTGAGACCACGCCGTTTTATCCACGCTCGCCATATGGTGTGGCCAAGCTCTATGCGTATTGGATAACGGTGAACTACAGGGAAGCCTACGGCATGTATGCCTGCAACGGCATCCTCTTTAACCATGAAAGCCCAATGAGGGGCGAGACATTTGTAACGCGCAAGATAACACGTGGCATAGCACAGATAGTGCTGGGCCTTGATAATAAGCTGTGGCTGGGCAACCTGGATGCCAAAAGGGACTGGGGCCATGCCAAAGACTACGTAGAAGCTATGTGGCTGATGCTGCAACAGCCGGAACCGGAGGATTTTGTGATCGCTACGGGCGTTACCACATCAGTACGGGATTTTATAAAGCTGGCGTTTGCCCATGCCGGCGTGCAGGTGGCCTTCAAAGGCAGCGGCGAGCAGGAGATCGGCTATGTGGAAAAAGTACTTTTGCCTGAATGCAGGGTGAAGGAAGGGGATGTGGTGGTAGAGGTGGATAAAAAATACTTTCGCCCCACGGAGGTAGACCTGCTGCTGGGCGACCCCACCAAGGCCAAAGAAAAACTGGGCTGGACCGCAAAGTACACGCTGGATGAACTGGCCAAAGAAATGATAGATGCCGACATTGATCATTTCAGGAAACAATTAATACTCCGCGAATCGGGATACAAGACGCTTAATCAATACGAATAATGGACTTGAACGGTAAGATATATGTGGCAGGCCACCGGGGTATGGTGGGCTCGGCAATAGTGCGCAGACTGCAACAGGAAGGGTACAACAATATTATCGTCAGAACATCGGCAGAACTGGACCTGAAGGACCAGGCGGCTGTTAATGATTTTTTTGCCACCGAGAAACCGGAGTATGTATTCCTTGCTGCTGCTAAAGTGGGCGGTATATTGGCCAACAATACTTACCGTGCCGATTTCCTGTACGAGAACATGATGATAGAGGCCAACATCATTCATGCGGCTTATGTGCACCAGGTAAAAAAATTATTGTTCCTCGGCAGTTCGTGCATCTACCCCAAGATGGCGCCACAGCCGCTTAAAGAAGAGTACCTGCTTACCGGCCTGCTGGAAGAGACCAACGAGCCTTATGCCATAGCCAAGATAGCCGGCATAAAGCTATGCGAAGCCTACCGCGACCAATACGGTTGCAACTTTATAGCTGCTATGCCTACCAACCTTTACGGACAGGGCGATAACTACCACTTACAAAACTCGCACGTGATACCCGCGCTGCTGCGCAAATTTCATGATGCTAAAGAAAAGGGCGAAGCCAATACGGAGATATGGGGATCGGGCACGCCGCTCCGCGAATTTATGTTTGTGGATGACCTGGCCAGCGCCTGTTTGTTCCTGATGAACAACTACGACGGCAAGCTGTTTGTAAATATGGGTACGGGCGAAGAGGTGACCATTAAAGAACTGGCCACCCTGGTAAAAGAGGTGACTGGCTTTGAAGGCGGCATTGTATTCGACAGTACCAAGCCCGATGGCACACCCCGCAAGCTGATGGATAGCAGCAAACTGCACGGTATGGGCTGGAAGCATACCACATCGCTGCGCGATGGGCTGGCGGCGGCTTATGGCTTTTTTCAGCATGAGCTGATCAGGGAGAAGTAGTGGCAATTGCTATTGGTGTGTTTCAAGAAAATATCTCGCCCTTTTGGTTATAGGTTGTAACGCATCGCAAGTCGAGGTGCGTTGCCCATCGCGAGTACCCAGGGCGTTGCCCCGGGCTAAGAGATTTTGCCCTTTCAGGGCTTGGAGTAATTTTTTGGTCAACTTGGTTTTTACTTTTTCAAACAGATCAATACATTTAACCAACAAACGCATTAAACCAGGGATAACAGATAACATTCGTAGCACTGAAAGGGCGAAATACCCTGACAAACGTGAATACAACCCGCCGCTTTGCAATTTTTATTTTAGATAATTTCGAAATGAGGAACGCCATGAAATGACAGAACCTCTTAGCGGGCGGCAACACTCTCCGACTCGCGAGAACGTAGCCCAAGCCCTGAAAGGGCGAAATATACTAGCCCGGGGCAACGCCCTGGGTACAATAGATCATTATGAGAAAGCCCTGAAAGGGCGAGATCAATCCCAAACATATCGTTCATCATATTCTACATTATACTTCTTCAAAAACGCTTTGTATTCATCCTGAAAGGTTATTTTGCTATGATGTGCATGTTGATCGGCAATATAGGCAATTACTGTATCCACTTGCGATGGATTTATAGAAAATGCCCCGTAGCCATTTTGCCAATAAAAGTTTTTAAGTGATCCGTCTCTTGTTTTCATCCATTTTGATGAATGCGACTTTATTTCTTCGATCAAAGTCACCAAAGCTATCTTTTTGGATAACGTACATAGAATATGAATGTGGTCGATATAGCCGCCTACTTTTACAGGATCACATTCCATGTTCTTACAAATACCACCAAGATAACTGTGTAATTCATTTTCATAAGGTGGTTGGATGAGATCAGCTCTTTCTTTAGTGCTGAAAACAATGTGTAGGTAGTTCTTGACGAGTGATTGTCCCATGCTGCATCCGTTTATGTGTGTGAAATGACCATCGCGATTA
>CAIVKT010000607.1 GCA_903906615.1 uncultured Bacteroidota bacterium
ATGCTTCGTTTTGTTTTGACCTTGCTCATGTACGGCAGGTAGACCCCACAATGATTGAAGCATTAGATATGGTGAAGAAATTTGGAGAAAAAATAAAACAACTTCATATAAGCGTTGTCAACTCCAAAAGTTTACACGAATCACTAACCTTAGAGGCAATAATTGACTATAGAAAAATAGCAAAATACATAAATAAGGACACGCCAATAATACTAGAATCTCCAATACATAGAAGTAGGGTCAACGCTGAAATTGAATTAGCATCATTAATTTTTGATAACAATAAATTTAGTCACTCTTTGACGGAATTAGGAGCCTATATAAATTCAAACACAGGCTTTTTACAAACGATTTGAAGTATATGATTATTATAATTTGATGTTTATGCTTGTGTGATGAACAATTCACTTCTGCAAACTCCAACAAAATCAAGAGTGGTTTTATATCTACGCAACCCACATTTATTACTATATTAACGTTCCCGTGACTTTACATAGGTATTATTCCTTACCTTTGCACGCCCGTAGCGGAAAGCATACTGCCCCGGGGATATTTGAAAAGCAGTGGCCCTCCCTGATCTTCTTCATGGGGAGGGTTAATTTTTAGAAGAAAAAGTGTAAACAAAATAGCTCCCGCAGGGGGGCAAAAAAGGAAATTTTTTATGGATATTCGTAACATTGCCATCATTGCGCACGTTGACCACGGTAAGACAACACTGGTTGATAAGATCTTACACACTACAAATGTATTCCGCGACAACCAGGAAACCGGTGACCTGATCATGGATAGCAACGACCTGGAACGCGAGCGTGGTATCACCATCCTGGCCAAGAACGTGTCGGTGACCTACAAGGGCGTAAAGATCAACGTAATTGACACTCCCGGTCACGCCGACTTTGGCGGTGAAGTGGAGCGCGTACTGAAAATGGCAGACGGCGTATTGCTGCTGGTAGATGCGTTTGAAGGCCCTATGCCCCAAACACGTTTTGTACTGCAGAAAGCGCTGAACCTGAACCTGCACCCGATAGTAGTTATCAACAAAGTAGATAAGCCAAACTGCCGCCCTGATGAAGTGCATGATGCAGTATTTGAACTTTTCTTCCAACTGGATGCTACCGAAGAGCAGCTTAACTTCCCTACTGTTTACGGCTCTTCAAAGCAAGGCTGGTTCAATACCTCCCTCACGCCTACGGAAGACATCACTGTGCTGCTGGATACGATACTTGAAAAAGTACCGGCCCCTACAGTAGTAGACGGCCCTGTGCAGTTGCAGATCACCTCACTCGATTATTCTTCTTTCCTTGGCCGTATCGCCATAGGTAAGATCACCCGTGGTGTGCTGAAAGAAGGCCAGCCTATTATGCTGTGCAAAATAGATGGCACTATGCAGCGCAGCCGCGTAAAGGAACTGTACGTATTTGTGGATATGGGCAAAAAGCGCGTAACCGAAGTACAGTGCGGCGATATATGCGCTGTGGTAGGCGTGGAAGGCTTCCAGATCGGCGAAACAATTGCTGATATAGACAATCCTGAAGCAGTGACCATCATACCTATTGATGAGCCTACAATGAACATGCAGTTCAGCATCAACAACTCACCTTTCTTTGGTAAAGAAGGTAAGTTCGTTACCAGCCGCCACATACGCGACAGGCTCATGAAGGAGCTGGAAAAGAACCTGGCCCTCCGTGTGCAGGAAACAGATGATGCCGATAAATTCCTGGTTTATGGCCGTGGTATCCTTCACCTCAGCGTATTGGTGGAAACCATGCGCCGCGAAGGCTATGAGCTGACCGTAGGCCAGCCACAGGTGATCACCAAAGAAATAAACGGCAAGAAGTGCGAGCCTTATGAAGTACTGGTGGTAGATGTGCCTGCTGAATTCAGCGGCAAGGTGATAGACCTCGTAACACAGCGCAAGGGCGAAATGCTGATCATGGAAACCAAGGGCATGATGCAGCACCTGGAGTTCGATATGCCATCGCGCGGCCTCATAGGCCTGCGCTCGCAGATGCTTACCGGCACACAGGGCGAAGCCGTAATGGCGCACCGCTTCAGCGAATACAAACCATGGAAGGGCTTTATACCCGGCCGTAACAACGGTGTGCTGATCGCAAAAAGCGCAGGTAAAGCAACAGCCTACTCTATTGATAAACTACAGGACAGGGGCTCTTTCTTTATAGACCCGGGACAGGAACTGTACGAAGGCCAGATAATAGGTGAGCACATCAAGCCGGGAGACCTGGTGGTGAATACCGCAGAAACCAAGAAGCTGACCAACATGCGCAGCAGCGGCACAGACGATACATCGAGGATAACACCAAAGATCGACTTCACGCTGGAAGAGTGCATGGAGTACATACAGCAGGATGAGTGTATAGAAGTAACACCAAAAAATATACGCCTGCGCAAAATAGCGCTGAACGAAGAAGACCGTAAGAAAACGCAGAAGATGATGAAGCAGGACGCTTAATTATTTTTGCTCTCAATATTTAACGGGCTATCACTGATGTGGTAGCCCGTTTTTTTTTGGATGCAGGGTGAAACAAGGCTGGGAAAAAAACCAGGGGAATGTGACTTTGCTACGATGATATTCGCAAAATAATTTTTTTAGAAAGCACCCGGAGGGTGCTTTTCTTTAATATACTGATGTGGAATAAATAATATTCACACATATGAACAGCTACTCCAAATTACACATAAACATTATTTATTAACGCTTTATGAATTAGAATTATGCTTATTTCAATCAGGAGTTTATATTTAATGACTATCGGGTTAACTGAACCAAGTATTTTGTTATGCCAAAATAGCATGTAGCAACTAATTTTTAGAAGTTAATTTCATTTCGTTTATATTGCTATTCAAAACACATACTTATGACAAATGAAGAAATGGAAAAGTTGCACTTTGAGCGTGCTGTTGAAATAACCACAATTTCTACACATGCTATGCTGCGAACGGTTTTACAAAATCAAATGATAATAATGAAAGCACTAAAAATCGGAAATAACGATACAATAGTGCAGGAAATTAACGATAATTTCAGCAAAAACGTTGA
>CAIVKT010000608.1 GCA_903906615.1 uncultured Bacteroidota bacterium
ACAAAATTGTTCCGGTCAACATGCCCTATATGGTCTTTAGTCCGGGCGGCATTGAGTCATTATTTTAACCTATCGCTTGTTCCAGGTCTTCTATGAGGTCGTTGATGTCTTCGATACCTACGCTAAGGCGGATGAGCGAATCGGATAGGCCATTGGCTATGCGCTGCTCGCGGGGTATGGAGCCATGCGTCATGGTAGCAGGATGGCCTATGAGTGACTCTACGCCGCCTAATGATTCGGCCAGCGCGAAGAGCTGTGTTTTCTTCAGCACGGCTACTGCGGCATCCATGTTATCATCTTTCAGGGTGAAGGAGATCATGCCGCCAAAGCCACGCATCTGCTTTTTAGCGATGTCGTGGTTGGGGTGATGCTCAAAGCCCACCCAGTATACCTTATCTACTTTGGGGTGTGCATGCAGGTATCTCGCTACCGCTTCGCCGTTCTCGCAATGGCGTTGCATACGCACATGCAGTGTTTTTATGCCGCGAAGCACCAGCCAGCAATCGTGCGGGCCGGGCACAGCGCCACAACTATTTTGTACAAAGCGCAGGCGCTCTTCGAGGCCTGCATCATTCATGATGAGTGCGCCATGTACTACATCGCTGTGGCCGCCGAGGTATTTGGTGGCCGAGTGCAGCACTATATCCGCGCCCAGGTCCAGCGGGTTTTGCAGGTAGGGGGATGCGAATGTGTTATCGCACACCAATATGAGGTTATGCTTCTTGCTGATGGCCGCAGATGCTGCTATATCTATTACATTGAGCAGGGGATTGGTAGGCGTTTCTATCCATACCATCTTCGTTTGAGCATTGATATGGCGGGTGATGTTGTGCGCATCCTGCATACCTATGAAATGGAATTTGATGCCGTAGTGCGCAAATACCTTCGTCATGATGCGATAAGTGCCGCCATACAGGTCGTTCGATACTATTACTTCATCGCCGGGCATTAGCAGCCGCAGCACGGCATCGGTAGCCGCCATGCCACTGCCAAAGCAAAGGCCGTATTTGCCATTCTCTATGGCCGCGAGCGCATTCTGCAATACCGTGCGGGTGGGGTTTTGGGTACGGGCATATTCGTAGCCTTTATGGTCGCCGGGGCCTGCCTGTACGTAGGTGGATGTCTGGTATATAGGGGTCATTATAGCGCCGGTAGTAGGGTCGGGGCTTACGCCTGCGTGTATCAGTTTTGTATCGAGTTTGTAGTTTTTGTGGTCCATTGTATAAGTGTTGTAGGCGGCAAAGATAATCGTTAGTTGTTAGCCCCCTTTGGTTTCTCTTGTACTGATCTTATTACCTGCTCTTGTATATAATTTTCACGCAAAGGGCGCAAAGAATTGTTTATTTGATGAAATTTCATGCAGAGGCCGCAAAGGAACTAATGGCTTCTTTACGAACTTAAAACGCTATCTGTGAGCACATTTTGCGGCCTTTGCGAGCAATCCTCGCGAGGGGCAAACCACCTGAAAAAGGGTTATTTTTAATGATCCCTTAATATATGTGCATTGAAAAATGAAGTTTTTTTGTTTAATAAAACGATTTTCCCCTAACTTCGTCCGTTCAAATCTTCTTTTAAAAATTTTAACGTAATAATCTAAAAGCAAAACAATGAAGAAACTGTTACTCACATTCGTGGCGGCAATTGGCCTCGCCGCCTCAGCTAACGCACAGTTGGCGCTCGAGAATTTTAATACCGGCGTATTCCCAACCGGCTGGACATTGATCAATGACGGACATACCGTAAGCAGTTCTTTCACAACTGTTACGGGCCTTCCTGCGGCGTTAACTGCTGCTGCATGGGTTGAACAGGCTACGGGTACTGGTCAGTATAGCATGATCACTACTTCTGATTTCACACCGGCTGCTACAGCTGACCGTTGGATGATCACTCCTGCTTTCAATGTTACCAGCGCCAACATGGTTATCCAGTGGGATGATTATGATCTGGGTTCAGGCGAAGCCATCCAGGTATTAGTATCACCAACCGCAGGTACTACGGCTGCATCTTTTACTGCTACAGTTTATAGTGCCCCCGCAGGCACTGGCGGCCTTGTTACACACCAGGTGCCACTTACTGCATATAACGGAACTACAATTACCGTTGCGTTCCGCGACAATACCAATAACAACTGGGGTTTGTTCGTAGATAACGTTCAGACAGCTGTTCTCCACGGTCTTGACCTCGGTGTTACTGCTATGTACAGTGCTCCTTTTGTTCAGACAGGATCAAGCAACACGATCACAGGTGTGCTGCATAACTTTGGTGTTGTTACCACAACTTCTTGCAATCTGAACTACTCTGTAAACGGCGGCACTCCGGTTACTACCTCACTTACAGGCCTCAGCATTGCGCTGGGTGCTGATTATACGTATACCAGCACTACACCATGGGTTCCTTCAACCGCAGGTACTTATACTATCAAGGTATGGGCTGACCAGATCAATAGCCCGACAGGTGCTGACGAAAACAATGCAAATGATACCTTTACTGCTTCTATTTTAGTTGTGGACCACTTAAGCCCTAAGACAGTATTGCTCGAAGAGTTCAACCAGGCTTCCTGCGACCCATGTGCCGCAGCAACTCCAAACCTTGATTCTGTTTATGTGAACAACCTCGCTACGAGCATCATGGTTCGTTACCACGTTAACTTCCCGGGCCGCGATTGTATGGACAGCGTTACACTGTCTCCTTTCGTAAGCAACAGGCTTTCTTATTACAGCGTAAGCGGTGTGCCTGATGCACAGGTAGATGGCCAGTATGTATACCCAGGTGCAGGTGGCTTGAGCAGCACTATTATTCACCAGCTTGGCGCTTTCGGTTCTCCGTTCACTATTGCTGTAACTCCTACGCACAATCCTACTACACACACATACACATTCAGCGCTACCATCACTTCTGCAGGCCCAATACCGGCCGGCCTGAAGGCTTATGCCGCTTTGACTGTTGATACTATGCTTTATGCTGCAAACCAAAGTACAGAATCTATACCACAGACCTTGTTCCCGGAAGTAGCTGAAAACATGTTCCCTGCTGCAGGCAGCACACTTGCTGCGTTCACAACAGGCTCCACACAAACAGTTACCGGCACCTGGACAAAGGATCACCCATGGGCTTCTGACTATAGGGTTTGGAGTTATGACTCCAGCAAGAACGGTAAGATAGTAGTATGGGTTGAAGACGATGCTACCAAGTACGTATACCAGGCAGGTTATGCTGCTGTAAGGATCATTGATACTACTATCAGCCGTGTAGGCGTAGCTACAGTAAGTGGCAACAGCGGCAGCCTGGAAGTTTATCCTAACCCTGCTTCACAGTCTGCTACAGTAGCGCTGAACCTTGTTGCTGCTGATAACGTTAAGTTTGAAGTATACAACATGGCCGGCCAGCTGGTGTACAGCATGCCTGCTGAAATGCGCAATCCGGGTACATCACGTACCCTCATTGACCTGTCTACATTTGCAACAGGCGATTACTTCGTGAAAGTATCTATTGGCAGCGAAGTGCTTACGCAGAAGCTCAATGTTATCAAGTAAGAGATAAGTAATATTTATTTCGGGGCCGACTCTGCAAAAGAGCCGGCCCCGATTTTTTTGTGGATAACCATGCAGGTGTTCTCCGTATTATTTAAGGCCACCATATAGGCACATAGACCACATAGGCGGGCGTAATTCTGCCCATGTGAACTTACAATGTGTGAGTGCAGGCCATCCCGATAGCTATCGGGACTATGTGCGCAATGTGCCTATGTGGTGGCAAACCTCGCGTGAAGGCCTGTTTTTTTAGCATATTTTTAATAAAAAAACAGCCCGAAAGGTGCGTATGTGCTGGTTTTTCCGTAATTTTGGTTGTATTGCGGCATAGTGTTTGCAATAAATAACAGGATAAAACGTTGACGATGAAAAAAATATTACTTGCTTTTCTGATGATAACAGGTGGTTTGCTGGCTTCAAAGGCCGGTGCGCAAACAGCCACTTTTACTACCGCGAGCGATACTGTATTTATGACCGTGGTTACATCTGCTGATTCTAATAACTACATTACGAACATCACCGGCAGCAACCTGAATATCAAATGGCATGTTAGCAATGCTACTGATTTTCCACCATCATGGGTTGCTGATACAGCGTTCCAGATATGCGATGATAACGAATGCCGCAACAATGCACTTAACGCACTTTGGAACCCTTCACTGGGTAGCGGGCCTTTCTTTACCGCTATGTACTATGCCAACGGCGCACATGACAGCACTGAGGCTTTCGGATTTTTCCCTAACCTTACAGCAGCTGTAAGCGGCACACACTGGATGAATGTGACATTGACCGATTTTACATCGGGCAGCGGAGGCTATTCGAAAACCATCACTTTCGTTATCAACCATACAGCTCTTGCTGTACCTAATGTGAACAAGGCTACAGAGGTGAATATGTACCCTAACCCGGCGCACGATGAGCTGAATGTAGTGTATGACCCATCGGCAGATGTAAAGACCATTGCAGTATACAACATCATCGGCAAAGTGATGAGCGTATACAAAGTGAATGGCAACAGCGCCAACCTGAATACCGAGAACATCCCTTCGGGCATCTACTTCGTAAGGCTGATGAACAGCCGTGGCGAAGCGGTGGTTACAAGGAGGTTTACCAAACAATAGTATTTATAAATATTTCATAAAAAAAGAGCCTCCCGAGGCTCTTTTTTGTTTATACGCGTGTTTTTAGTAACTTTATTTTTTAAAAGGAATAAATACTTGCCCAATGAAAAGAATATTACTTGCACTAATGGTTTCTGTTGCGTTGCTGCCATCTGTGGCTAAAGCACAAACAGTATCGTTTACTACAGCCGCTGATACGGTATGGATGGATGTGATCACCTCAGCAGATTCTAATGACGAGATCACCAATCTCACTACAGATACGCTTACCCTGAAATGGGAAGTAATCGCGGCACCCACATTCCCTCCCGGCTGGTATGCGGATACTGCGTTAAGTATTTGTGATAACGCATCTTGCCGCAACAATTCCGGTGGCTTCTTATGGAATGGTACCAGCGGGCATATGATCACCTCACATTATTATCCGAGCGCTACAGGGGCGTTTGGATTTTTCCCAAGCCTGGGAGGTTGTTCAGTTGGCGGCACGCGCGCTATCACCATCAACATTGCGGATTCTACAAGAGGCACTGCCGGCTACGGCTACTCCAAGCATGTAGTATTTGTGGTAACGCACCCCGGCAGCACATTGTCTGCGCCAAACACTATTGCCGGCACTACAGACAACAGCGTAAACCTGTACCCCAACCCTGCGAAAGATGAGCTGAACGTGGTATACAGCCCTGCTGCCGATGTAAAGACCATCACGGTATACAGCATCATTGGTAAGATAATGGGCGTATATAAAGTGACTGATACGGAAGGCGCTAACCTCAACATCAGCAATATGCCGGCGGGCATCTACTTCGTGCGACTCACCAACAGCAATGGCGAAGCAGTAGTGACCAGGAAATTTACCAAACAATAATTTCACTGAAGTTTTATAAAAAGTAAAGGCTCCTTTTTGGGAGCCTTTACTATTTTAGTTAAAGAAATGAATGGTTACTCAAAATAATTGATCACGCATTCTTTCAGCATATGCTCCTGGTTGTCGAGACCCTGCACGGGTACCGCCTCCACTTCCTTAAAGTGCGGCCACCCTTCCTCATCGCGGCCCACAAATTCGTAATAGCCGAGCTGTGTGAGCAGGGTGCAAACAGCAATATGCATCAGGTCTTGTTTCTGCTCTTTTGAGAATTTTTTGCGGGGCATTTTGCCCAGCTCATTTACACCTATCAGGAAGAG
>CAIVKT010000609.1 GCA_903906615.1 uncultured Bacteroidota bacterium
CTCATAGTTGCAGAGAACAGCCACGTGTACTCGCGTGCAGGTGTGTTCTTCAGGATCACATCTATGTCCTCACGGAAGCCCATGTTCAGCATTTCGTCGGCCTCGTCCAGCACTACATACTGCACATTGTCCAGCGATATCGCTTTGCGCTCCAGCAGGTCTATAAGACGGCCCGGGGTGGCTACTATTACCTGTGGGTGGCTCTTCAGCTCACGGATCTGGCCCGTGATGGGCACACCACCATAAACGGCCGTTACGCGCAGGCCACGGATGTGGTCGCCGTACTTGGTCATTTCTTCCTGTATCTGCATACACAATTCGCGTGTAGGGCTTAATACAAGGCACTGGGCATGACGATGCGCCACATCCACATGATGTAATAATGGCAGGCCATAAGCGGCCGTTTTGCCGGTACCTGTTTGCGCAAGTCCAATGATATCGATCGGCTCAGTAAGTAATTGAGGTATTACTTTTGATTGAATAGGAGTAGGGGTCTCAAAGCCAAGGTCAGAAATTGCCCGCGTAAGTTCTTCCCTCAACGGGAAGGATGAAAAAGAATCTAACATTAAAAAGAACTTTTATGAAAATATGCCTGCCTTAATTGGCAAAGCGGTTGCAAAGGTACACCAAATAAATGAGAAAAGTATTAATTGGTTATATGGCAATCTGTATAATGCCCATCAAAACCACCTTTCTTAACAGTAATTTAAGGCATTAGTGTTTATGTACGTGTCCTTTGCCTTCAAAAGTGTTGTTTTCGCTTACTGAAGTATCCCTCGATATACACCTGTGTAGTCGTCATTAGCAGGATCACCATCTGATTGATCTACATTGCAAATTATAGAGTCTTTAAACAAATGGCAACTGTAGTCATCTGATCTATCTACAGCCCACCTCACAAAGAACGAATAAATACCCGAATCATTAATATGCGCAGCAACACGTACCGTATCAGAATAAATGGAGCCATTACGGGATAATCCTATCGAGGTAGAAAATATAAAAAAACTATCAACACTCATGTGCGTGACAAAAACAGTTGAATACCCATTATAATTAAAAGGGGAAACATCGGAGTTTGTTTCAGAATAAGGTCCATAAAACGTATCCGTATAAGGGTACACCACCTTCGGAGTATCTATTGGCGGTGTAGTAGTCGTCACAGATGATGGCGCAGTATTCTTTTTCTTTTCGCAGCCATAGCAAAAGCAAACAGCGATAATACAGAAAGTGCAGATGAGTTTCATAAACTTTAATTTTTTGAAATTACTTTATAAACCCCTTATATGTACCAGTATAATCACTATGTACCGGATCATCGCCTTCTTGCTCCATCCAGCATATTATAGAGTCTTTATACAGATTGCAATTATAATGATCATTACCCCCAAACCTATTTCTGCCGAAAGTGTAAAAAGCGGAATCATTTGTAATAAAAGAAAAACTCAGTGTATCCGAAACAGGAATGCCTATAGAAAGAGAGTAAAGAGAAAAACTATCCACACTTGTGTGCGTTATCAACACAGTTGAATAGCCTGAATAATTCGGAGGGTAATCTGAACCATTGTTATTCTCCGAATAAGCCCCATAAAAAGTATCTGTATAGGGATAAATACTCGCTACCTTCGTAGTGTCTATAGGATGCGTAGTAGTCGTCACTGTTGCAGGCGCAGCATTCTTTTTCTTCTCGCAGCCATAGCAAAGACACACAACAGCAATAAAAGCAAGGTAAGCAGGTCTCATACAGGCGAATTTATATAACAATAACGGCACTATCGTTATTTTATTGCAATACATACCCCAAACCTTCTTCGCCCGCCGTAGCTCTAGCGAAGGAGGGTCAACGTATCAACCGCCTCCGCCACACTCACCATCTTCTGCTCGCCGGTCACAAAGTTCTTTACGCTCACCAGGCCCTTTGTGCGCTCTTCGTCGCCGGGCAGCAGCACATAGGCTATGCCGCGCTTATTGGCGTACTTCATTTGCTTGTCGAATTTCGCTGCATCGGGGTATATCTCTGCGGCTATACCGGCATTGCGCAGTTGTGTGAGCAGTTGCAGCGCATAGGTTTCGTTGTCGCCACCAAAGTTCACCAGCATGGCTTGTGTGCCTTCTGCCAGTTGCTCCGGGAATACCTTCAACTCATCCATCACATCATAGATACGGTCTATCCCGAACGACACCCCTACCCCTGATAATCCCTTCAACCCGAACAGCCCCGTAAGGTCATCATACCTGCCGCCGCCGCCTATGCTGCCCATCTTCACATCGGGGTGGCTGCACACCACCTCCACTATCACTCCTGTGTAGTAATTCAAACCACGCGCCAGGCTGATGTCCACCACCACAGACGATGCCTCGGGGAAGAGGGTTTTATAATAAGCCAGTGTTTTACTCAGTTCGTTGATGCCCTCCATGCCTGCGGCGCTGTGCTGCATGATGTCGCTGAAGGCAGCGAGTTGCTCGTCATTCGTACCCTTTACATTGATCACCTTTTCTATCTGCCATATGCCGTCATCGCTTATGCTGCGCTCCTTCAGTTCATTGGCCACACCTATCCAGCCTATCTTATCCAGCTTGTCCATGGCTATGGTTATGTCCATCATCTTATCGGGCATACCACACAGCTCGGCCAGTGCGGCCAGCAGCTTACGACTGTTGATCTTTATCGTTACCGGCACCTGCAGCTTTGCAAAAGCGCTTTGGTAGATACATAATAGCTCCGCTTCATTGATGAGTGATGTACTGCCCACCACGTCGGCATCACACTGCCAAAACTCGCGGTAGCGGCCCTTCTGCGGCCTGTCGGCGCGCCACACGGGCTGCATCTGGTAGCGGCGAAAGGGGAATGCCAGCTCATTCTGGTGCATCACCACATAGCGCGCGAAGGGTATAGTAAGATCGTAGCGTAGTGCACGCTCCGTAACCACCGGGGTCGAATATGGCTTGCTCACCACCTTCTCCCATTCGGCATGCAGTTTGTCCTTGTCTTCTTCCTTCTTCTCGTGCAGGCCGTTGTTCAGTATCTTAAAGATCAGCCTGTCACCCTCTTCGCCGTACTTGCCCA
>CAIVKT010000610.1 GCA_903906615.1 uncultured Bacteroidota bacterium
GATAAAAGCTATTAAAAAACGAAATAAATAGTATTTTTAAGGTCTTATGAAACGAAAGATCATACAGATAGCCGCCTTACTGACCATAATGATAGAAATAAGCAGCTGCCAGTTGCACCATGTGCATACCGACCGCCGCTTCCCGAGCCATGGGCATACCCGCACCGCTGGTAGGTATTGGTAGTATTTCTATCGTACCGGCACCTCCGCCTCCAAAATTTTGGAGTCTTAACTTATTTTTCAAAAGCACCATGTTATCTTCGCGGCTCAATTCATAATTTATGGACCGCAAGATGAAAGCCGCGCTTATTTCTGTTTTTTATAAAGATGGCCTCGATGCCATTGTGCGCAAGCTGCATGAGCAGGGCGTAACCCTGTACAGCACCGGTGGCACACAAACCTTTATAGAACAGCTGGGCATTCCCTGCAATGCTGTTGAAACAGTAACGGGTTATCCTTCCATACTTGGCGGCCGCGTAAAAACGCTTCATCCCAAAGTGTTTGGCGGCATACTGGCCCGCAGGGAGCATGAAGAAGATGAGCAGCACATCAAAGAATATGAGATACCCCTGCTGGACCTCGTGATCGTAGACCTCTACCCTTTTGAGGCAACCGTGAAACAAACTACCGATGAAAAGACCATCATAGAAAAGATAGACATTGGCGGTGTGTCGCTGATACGTGCTGCGGGCAAAAACCATAAAGACGTGTGCATCATAGCCTCCCGCGACCAATACGGTGAGCTGCTGGAGCTGCTGGAAAAAAAGAACGGCATTACAGACCTTGCCGACCGCAGGCATTTTGCCGCTGCCGCTTTTGCCGAGTGCGCGCATTATGATGTAGCCATCTCCGAATACTTCAATAAAGATAAAAGGGCGCAGCATTTTCAATTATCATTCGGCAATAAGCAATCGCTGAGGTATGGCGAGAACCCGCACCAGCACGCCGCATTTTATGGCGACCTGGATGAACTGTTCGAAAAGCTGAACGGCAAAGAGCTTTCTTACAACAACCTGGTAGATGCGGATGCTGCCTGCCAGATCATTTCAGAATTTACCAACCCGGCCTTTGCTATCATCAAGCATACCAATGTGTGCGGCATAGCCGAGCGCGATACGCTGACCCACGCCTGGGAAGCTGCCCTGGCCGGCGACCCCGAGAGCGCTTTTGGCGGTGTGCTGGTCACCAACCAAACTATAACTATAGATGCTGCCACCAAAATAAACGAGCTCTTCTTCGAGATACTGATAGCGCCGGGCTTTGATGAGGACGCACTGGCACTACTGAAGAGCAAGAAGAACCGTATGCTGCTGCTACAAAAAAAGAACTTCTACCCTACCAAAGAATACAAGCGCATCTTCAACGGTGTGCTGGTGCAGGATGCCGATACACAAAGCTATGCCGAGTGGAAGGAAGCAGGTGCACGCCACAGCAGCGAAACAGAAAAAGCTGATCTGTTGTTTGCCAACATAGTGTGCAAGCACCTGAAATCAAATGCCATTGCGCTGATAAAGGACAAACAACTGGTAGGCAAGGGCTGTGGCCAAACGAGTCGTATAGATTCCCTGCGCCAGGCCATAGAGAAAGCAAAGCAATTCGGCTTCTCACTCAAGGGCGCGGTGATGGCATCTGATGCGTTCTTCCCGTTCAATGACTGTGTGACGATCGCACACGAGGCAGGTATTACAGCAGTGATACATCCCGGCGGGTCAATGAGGGACAATGACAGCATTGAGTATTGCAAAGCCAACGATATGGCTATGGTGATCACCGGGCTGAGGCATTTTAAACATTAAACCCCCGACTAACCCCTGACCCCTAAAGGGGGATCATTATGCCGGAGTGCTTTACGCTCCGGCATTTTTATTACACCTTATGGAAAAGCCCCTTTAGGGGTTGGGGTTTTCCTTTATCTTGATAAGCCCCTTAGTTTTTGAGGGCTTGAAATACTTCATAACAGATATCCCATAGAACGTGGTGTTGCTGGCTGAATACAATCCGCTGTAAAAATACTGCCCGAAGAATACATTGATGTGTATGAGCGGGCTGTAGCTATACTCGATACCGTTGGTAAGCTCCGTCATAAAATTTTCTTTGGCGTTGAAGATGAAACCGATGCCGGGGGTAAGCGTATTGGTAAACTTACCTTCCTGGAAGATATTGAGGTTGGGGCGTATCTCAAGATATAAAGAAGTATCGCGGCCTACTGTTTTTTCAAAAGTGGTTTTGCCAATATCGGCGCCCAGGCTGAAGACCTCCCACTGGCGCCCCAGCTCTAAACATACATTTGCTTTGCTGGAAATAGTGCCGGGGCTATTGGTAAGCGCAGGCTCCAGTTGCAAATAGGTTTGTGCCGGGGCAGAAAACCCAATAGCCAGTAAAAACAGTATAGATAATGTATTCTTCATCAAGGGGGATTTTGCTGTAAATATTGGGAAAGAAAATTAAACAGCCCCTTGTTTTTGCTAACACAAGTGAATAGTTTTTGCAATGGCAGAAGTAGAATAAAAAATTATATTTCCTGTCATTTGAAATTATAAGTTTATTTTTGAAAATACTATATTAACGAGTCATGATAAACATATTGGAGCCCCAAAATGACCTCTTGAAACAGTTTGTGGATAGCATTTATATATTTAAGAGAAGTATGAGTAGACTTGAATTTACTGCATACCCCTCTGCCAATACCCCTGTGGCATTACTGCGCAACGCCATTGTGAACGTTACAGATAAGCTCACTTATATAGAAAGTTCGGATGCACCTAATCATTTTGGTATTGCCTGTAATCTTTTTTCTAGTGGCGCTCATTTACAATATTTGCAATTAGTAGATGAGATCGCTATTAATTTTAAACCTTTGGGATTTTCCAGTTTTACAAGATCAAAACCTCAGGATATCAAGATATTTCCCATCCGGGAATGGAATAAATTCATTCCTGATTTGTTCCATAGTGTTTTTGAAACGGAAGACAAGGAACAACAGCTTGATTATATTGAACAATTTCTGCTTGAACGATATGTTCCCCTTCCTAATGAAGCTATTTTACTGAAGGCGCTTGAATTACTGGCTGATACAACAACAGATTATAAAATAGAGGAAATAGCCGTCCTTGTAGGTATGCATTACAAACAATTATACAGGCAATTAGTTGAAAATGTCGGTTGCAACCCAACGCATTATCGCAAACTGGTGAAGTTCCGCAGTTCGGTTGTTTCAAAATTGAAAAAAGGAAATAAAGCACGTCTGGTAGATATCTGTTATGCACATGACTATACTGATCAACCATATTTTATAAAACAATTTAAAGAACTGACCGGTAAAAAGCCCTCCCGCTTTTTCAAAGAAGTTACTTCATTCGGAAATGATAAGGTCATTTTGAAAATTGACTAAGTGTTTGTCCAAAAAGTACAATTTCAATCATCATGTAGATCAGAAATTTGCGTTAACAAACCATTCTCAAAATACAATCATGGCACTAAATAAGAAAGAGCAAAGCTTGGGCGCATTCATCAGCGTTTGGGCTATAACATTGTTCTTGGTTTACCTTAGTTTGTCTATGCTGGTTCTTAATGATGAAGTTGCAATGCTGTCAACAATAGGAATTGATTTTTTATGCGCCATTTGCCTTTGCATGATTGTCCTCAGAAAATACAGAAAAGAGCACAACACATTGATGATTGACTATATCAATATAGGAACACAAAGGTATATTTTAGCGATTTTAATGGTTTTATATGGTATAGATAAAATTCTTGGCAATTTTTTTGACTACCAATTATTTGCTTTAGATTCTAAGTTAAGTGAGGTCTCAGAATTCCAGTTGACTTGGTTCTATTATGGCAAAAATCACTGGCAGGAACTATTTACCGGCATGATGGAATTTGTTCCCGGATTGTTCCTTCTCTACAGAAGGACCTACTATGTAGCGGCAATA
>CAIVKT010000611.1 GCA_903906615.1 uncultured Bacteroidota bacterium
CGACAGCACGGTTATTAATGATGCTTATAATTCTGACCTTACATCCCTGCAATCTGCCCTCAACTACCTGGAGCAGCAAAAGCAGCACGCCCAGCATACCGTCATACTTTCAGACATGCTGCAGATAGGCCGCCGCGATCTTGACCTCTACGATGAGGTAGCCGCATCCGTGAGCCGCAGGGGTATACAGCGCTTTATAGGCATTGGCCCTGCACTCTATAAAAACAAGGCCGCCTTCAGGAAATATAAAAAGCTGCGTAGCATCTTTTTCAAGTCCACCGAAGATTTTCTGAAGAATTTCCACCTGCTCACCTTCAATAAAGAAGCTATACTGCTCAAAGGCGCGCGTGTATTTGCCTTTGAGAAAATAGGGTTGCTGCTGGAGCAAAAAGTACACCAGACCGTAATGTCTATAGACCTCTCCGCGCTCACGCACAACCTCAATGTGTTTCGTGCAGAGCTGTCGCCGGGGGTGAAGACAATGGCTATGGTGAAGGCGTTTGCCTATGGCAGTGGTAGCTTCGAGATCGCCAACCTGCTGCAATATGCGGGAGTAGACTATCTGAGTGTAGCCTATACCGATGAGGGCATATCCTTGCGCAGGGCAGGCATTAAAATGCCAACAATGGTCATGAGCCCCGATGCCACGTCCTTCGACCGTATGATAGCCTGGAAGCTGGAGCCGGAGCTATTCAACTTCCGCTCGCTCAAAGAATTCATCAGCATTGCCAAAACGCTGGAAGTAAAAGACTATCCCGTACACATCAAGATGGACACCGGCATGCACCGCCTGGGCTTCAACCCTGACGACCTGGATGAGCTTGCCCGGATAATCAAGGAAAGCCCGCAAATACATATAGCCAGCATATTCAGCCACCTCGCTGCCAGCGAAGACCCTGATGAGGATGCCTTTACCGCACAGCAGGGCCGCTTGTTTGGTGAGATGAGCAGTAAGCTGATGCAGGCGCTGCCTTATAAGCCGATGCGCCACCTGTGCAACTCCGCAGGCATAGTACGCCATCATGGCCTGCACTTCGATATGGTGCGCGTAGGCCTTGGCCTGTATGGCGTAGACGGCAGCCATGCGCTGCACAACAGGCTACGCCAGATAAGCCAGCTAAAGACCAGCATAGCGCAGGTGCGCAACGTACCAGCAGGCGATAGCATTGGCTACGGACACCACACTATTGCACCACAGGATATGCGCATAGCCACCATCTGCATAGGCTATGCAGATGGCTATCCCCGCACACTCGGCAACAGCCGGGCTTACGTACTTATACACGGCAAGCCCGCAAAGACCGTAGGCTCCATTTGCATGGATATGTGCATGGTAGACATCTCCCACATACCCGAAGCGCAGGAAGGCGATGATGCCATCATCTATGGCAAAGAACTGCCCGTAACACAGCTCGCATCATGGGCAGGCACCATCTCCTACGAGATCATGACCGGCATATCACAACGAGTGAAGCGGGTGTATGTGAATGAGGAGTGAGGAATGATCCGTCAATTGAAAGATGTCTGCGTAGCGGCGGTGACTTCCCATGTGTCTTTATCCTGCGTATATGCGATCACCACAAAATCAGCCGCATTGAGTTGGGATGGCAGGGCAAAAGTAGCTCTTCCATTTGTGGCATCTACTGTTTGCAGCTCCCTAACTACATTAATGTGTTTCAATTTCTTTCCTGAATTTTCACCACGCTTCACATTACTTTCTGCTACTTTCTGAACCAATGCAATATTGAGTATTTGATTAGACGAATTACTTACGGTATAGTCAACCGAAATATTATGGCCCCTGTTCATCGCGCTCACAGTTTGCATGGCGCCCAGTTTTAGGGAAACAGTTGATTGCTTTTTAAGTGATTCGTTTACATACCTGTGCAGCTTCGCATCATCAGAGCCTACCAGCTCATTCTTTCCATTCACTATCGCCTGTGGCGTATAAGTAGAGCCAAGATGAAATAGTTCCGCATAATGCTTTTGCCGCTTCGTATACTCCGGGCTGCTGTAAATATCCGTCCACCCTATATAATTCCAGTAATCCACATGAAACTCCATTACATAAACCCCTTCCGGGTATTCATCATGTACCTTAGCCAGCACAGCCTCCGCCGCAGGGCAACTGGAGCAACCCTCAGAAGTAAACAGCTCTACTACAGCAAAGCCTTTATTTACAGGCAACACTTTTACCGGCTTCTTACCACTACAGGTACCACAGAATGCCAGCACACAAATAAGCCCGGATGCTAATGATTTGAACGTACTCATAAAGATGGTTTGTAAAATTTACGTACACCACCCCGGGACAGATGGTAAAGAAATCCTAAAACAGTAATCAAGTATCAAACGACAACCTCAACCTATCCTTCGCCCGCCGAAGCTTTCAGCGAAGGAAGGAGCCTGTTAACCTATTAACCCTTTAACCTATTAACCTATCAACCTATCAACTTCTTATAGTACTTCATCATTCCCTCCATAGGGCTTTTCTCCACCTTGCCTATCTCGAGTTCGTATTGCTGGCAAAGATTCTCCAGCACATCCTTAAATTCGTATGAAATGGAGCCGGAAAAATACAGCGGCAGGTTCCAGGTGTTGCGGTGTTTCAGTATGCTCGTATGAAAGAAGTCGTTGAGGCAATCTTCTATGATATTCTCCACCATATAGTGTCCCCTGTTCTCTTTCAGCAGGGTTACAAATGAGGCCAGGTAACGGTTTGGGTTCGGCTGATGGTATAGCGTGTTGATGATCGTGCGTATATCATCGCCAAATTTCATTTCGAAGGCCATGCGCAGCTCTACGTCAAAAGTACCGTAGGCATAGTATTGCAGTATGCGCTTGCCCATGTAGTTGCCGCCACCTTCATCGCCTGCAATATAGCCCAGTGACGGGCGTTGTTCTTTGATCTTTTTACCATCGTAGTAGCAGCTGGCGCTGCCTGTGCCCAGTATGCATACTATACCCTTCTTCTCTCCGCATAGCGACCTTGCTGCGGCCACCATATCGCCCTGCACCTCTGTACCCTTTATACCGAAATGTTTTTTGAGTATCCCTTCCAGGAAGGCTTGCTTCTCCGGGTTGGCAGCGCCTGCGCCAAAGTAATGCAGCTTATCTGCCTTGTACTCCTTATTGTCCCACGGCAGCTCTTTTTTCAGCATGGCCGTTATCGCGTCCTTGCTTTGCAGGTATGGGTTGATGCCCGTAGTGCTGAACCGCACCGGCTTCTTGCCCTTGCGCAAAAGGCACCAGTCTGTCTTGGTTGATCCGCTGTCTGCAATAAGGTATGAAGCCATGATGCTGATATTAGTAACCAAATATGCGTAATTTGTGAACAATATCCTAATTACTGCCAAACAAAAAGGAGAAAAATAATAAATGGGGTACCGTTTATCCTGATAACGCAGAACCATTAACGAACCCACGTCGTATGTTATGGCATGAAACGCACCATATATACTTCCCTCCTTGCCTGCCTTTTCCCGGCGCTCGCACAGGCACAGGCCATAGATAACACCTTGCCTTATAAGAACATAAACACAGATGGCTATTTCAGGCTCAATTATGAGAACGACTTTTTCTCAGCAACAGACATCTACTATACACAGGGCATCCATGCAGAGGTGGTATCGCCGTGGGTCAAAAAATTCCCTTTGACCAAATTACTCCTTCACCCCCATTACGACTACGTGCGCTATGGCCTTGGACTGGAGCATGAAGGCTACACCCCCACCAGCATCAGCAGCGACAAGGCATTGATAGGCGACAGGCCGTTTGCTGCATGCTTCTTTCTCAAAACATTTGTAATGGCTACCGATACTGTCAATAAGCAACGCTTCTCCACGTCTATCAGCACGGGCCTTATAGGCCCCGGCGCGGGTGGCAAGGAGATGCAGACAGGCATTCACAAGGCATTGCACGATATTACCCCACACGGCTGGTCGAACCAGGTACAGAACGATGCCATCCTCAACTACCAGTCCGATTACGAAAAGCAATTACTATCCCTCGGCCACGTATTCTCTTTGGATGTCGATGCCATGGCGCGCATAGGCACGCTTAGCGACAAAGCAGCCATAGGCTCTTCCATAATGATCGGCTATTTCGATTCGCCCTTTGGCAGTGCTGTTGCCGGCAAGAACAGCTTCCGCATATACGCCTACGAGCATCCTGAATTTGATGTGATAGGCTATGATGCCACACTCGAAGGCGGTGTATTCAATAAAACCAGCCCCTATACCATCAGCGCCGCAGATATCAGCCGCATCACCTTTCAGAACCGCTTTGGGTTCGTGGCCATCTACCACCGAGTGTACCTCGAGTATTTCCAGTCTTATTTGAGCAATGAATTCAAAACGGGCAACTACCATGTTTGGGGCGGTGTGCAGATAGCTTTTGGCATATAAATATGATTCCTTTGTTCGTTTGACCGAAAAGTATATTTTCGCACAAACCCCCAGCATTTGGAAGCCATTGTATATTACATCACGCTACCTTTTATTTACCTTATCTCCCTGCTGCCCTTCCCGGTGCTGTACCTGCTTTCCGACTTTATTTATTTCCTGCTTTATTACTGCATGGGCTACCGCAAGGCGGTAGTGCTGCAAAACCTGCGCAATGCCTTCCCCGAAAAGACAGAGCAGGAGATCAATTCCATTTGTAAAGGATTCTACCACTACCTCTGTGACTCCTTGCTCGAAACCTTCAAAACCCTCACCATCAGCAAAAAGACGATGCTCCAACATTGTTACTTCCACCCGGATTCCTTAGCGATGTTTGAACAATTAAAAGCTGAACAGAAGAGCATCATCATGGTGATGGGCCACCAGGGGCAATGGGAGTGGGCAGGCAACACCTTTGGATTACTGGGGCCGCACAAGCTTTTTGTGATCTACCATCCGCTGCACAGCAAATGCTTTGATGGCCTGATGCTCAAAATGCGCACCCGCTTTGGTGCCACATTGATACCCATGAGAAACACCTTCAAAGTAATGGTGGCCAACAGGAAAACAGTGAATGCGACCACCTTCATTGCCGACCAAACACCGATGCCCGAAAGCGCTTACTGGACAACCTTCCTCAACCAGGATACACCTGTGTACAAAGGCACAGAACTGATCGCCCGGAAGATGAACATAACCGTTGTGTTTGCCCGCTCGCGCAGGATGAAGAGAGGGTATTATGAGCTGAGTGCAGAAATAATAACCGAAGATCCCGGCGAGCTGGCCGATGGCCTACTTACCGAAATGCACACCAAAAAACTGGAAGAGGATATTACTGCGCAGCCCGAAACGTGGCTCTGGTCGCACCGCAGGTGGAAGTATAAGCGGCCTGCTACGTACGCCGGGTTTTAGGTCATTTATTCTCCAGCACCCGTATCTCCACGCGCCTGTTGCGCTCTGCATCTTCCTCATTCATTTCTTCTGCCACTATAGGCCGACGCTTGCCATAGCCCGAATACACGAGCCTCGATGCGTCTATACCCTTCGTTACGAGATAGCCATAAATAGCCTTTGCACGGTTTACAGACAGCAATAGCTCATGCGTATCATTATCCAGCGCATCCGGCTCATCTTCCTGTATGCAGCACACATGGCCCTCTATGCTTATCTTCAGACCAGGGTTAGCCTTCAGCACCTCGAACAGCTTCTGCAACGTCTCTGCCGACTCCGGCTTCATCACATGGCTGCCTGCGGGGAAGTACACATTTTTCAATAAAAAGATAGACCCCGGCTTTAAGTCCTTCACCTCATCAATACTGCTGATGTTCACTTTATGCGCCACCACAGGCATTTGCGTAGGTTTGGCCGAAGGCGGAGGGGGCGGGTTCTTTTTCTTCTTTAGCCTGTTGTTTACCACAATATCCACGCGCCGGTCGGTAGGGTATCCATCTTTCCCTTTCATACCTTTCCGGTTCACCTCGCCTTTGCCTTCGCACAGCTTTATATCATTTGCATTTAACCCATACTTTACGAGGTAGTTTTTCACATTCTCTGCCCGCTGCATGGATAGGCTTTTATTACGCCCTTCCGTGCCCAGGTAGTCGGCGTAGCCTACTATCATCACCTCTGTGCCGTTAATGATCTTGTCATTATAAATAAGTAGGTCTATCTTCTTTTCCGACTCATGGCTAAGCGAAGGCACCCCAAGCGCGAAATAGAGCTTAAAAGTATCCCTTGCCCGTTGCCCGAAAGCCGGCAAGAGCAGGAAGGAAAATAATATGGTCAGTACCGTTTTCAAAAAGAATATAAACTGATTTATAAAGCACAGTAAAGTTAATCCTAAACTTTACAATCACATAAATGGCTACTCATAAATTTATTGAATATTACTGTAAAATGTCTTGCTTTCTGAAAATTTTACGATCATTATGGCTGTTATTGTTGGCTTTGCCCGGCTATCGCTTCATACTTTGCCGCCGAATCCGGCATACCTGCCGCTTTATACGAAGCGGACAGCACTTTGTAAGAAGGAGCAAAGGCAGGATCAACTGACACAGCCTTTTTAGAATAATAAATAGCCGAATCATATTGTCCCAAATTCCGGTAGCATAGCCCGGCATTGGCATAAAATATCACATTCCCCGGATCTGCGCCTATCGCCAGCTTATCATACTCAGCAGACTGGCGGTACTTTTTCCAATCAAAGTACATATGCGCCATATTACGCAACAGCCGCACACCACCAAAGCCTTGCTGTTCCGCCTGTTTATAATGGTACTCGGCAGAGTCGTAGCGCAGCAATACCCAATAAGCATTGCCTATATCATAATGTGCCTTCCGGTAACCGGGATATATAGCAATGGCCCTGCTTAGATAGCCGACCACTTCTTCTGCCATTTGTGTGTGCTGCACCGGGTCCTTTACATCCAGCATAGCAGTCAGCATCTCATCGCCCAGGTAGTAGTTGAGGCGGGCATCATTCGGCGCCTTGGCAAGGTCTGTTTTATAGAGCGTGTATTCATCTGCCCAGTCTGTATTACGGTTGATGGTGATCA
This sequence comes from uncultured Bacteroidota bacterium, assembly GCA_903906615.1. Classification (GTDB taxonomy): domain Bacteria; phylum Bacteroidota; class Bacteroidia; order Chitinophagales; family Chitinophagaceae; genus Nemorincola. Next base: position 6,998 of record CAIVKT010000611.1, read on the forward strand.
GCGAATAAATAATAGCTATAGAAATCATGACACCTCGCACCTTCCCGTCTTTTAGAACAGCCATACCACTACCCTCTTTGCGCCACACCCACTGTTCTATACATAATGCTGCAATAAGGCAAAAACCCACCGATGGAAAAAACGTAAACCGCTCGGCCATTGTACAGCCTATCAGGAAAGGAATATTAGAAAACAAGGATATACTCACCAGGAAAAACAATCCACCGAATGCATAAGGATCCTTTTCATTTTTAAATAAGCGCCGGATACTGAAAACTATAAGCAATACATAAACAGCCAATGAGATCAAAACTCCTACATCAGTAAAGTGAGCGTAAGGGATGCTATTGTAAGAATAGTCGCAAATGAGCGGATA
>CAIVKT010000612.1 GCA_903906615.1 uncultured Bacteroidota bacterium
TTAAAACACAACCTTTCGATGCGTACCACGCAATATGTAGGCGAGGGTTCCACATTTCTTGTGGTTATACTTATCGGGGCGTTTATCGTGTATCGTTCTTTTATCAGGCGCATCATTTTTTCAAGGCAGCAAAATAATTTTATGTTGTCGGTGACGCATGAGCTCAAGTCGCCTATTGCGGCCATGAAGCTAAACCTGCAGACACTGGAGAAGCACAAATTGGATGAGGCTAAAACAAAGCAACTGCTGGAGCGCTGCATCAAAGAGTCGGATCGGCTCAATGACCTTTGCAATAATATGCTGTTCGTATCGCAGATAGAAGGGCGGCAATACAAGCAGGCAAGAGAAAGTTTTGATTTTTCTGTAATGGTAGAAGATGCACTACAGGATTATGCGGCACGCTATCCACGCAGGTTTGAGGAGGAGATACAGCCGGGATGCAAGATCACAGGGGATAAGACCATGCTGCGTATGGCGGTAAACAACCTGCTGGAAAATGCGGTAAAATATACCCCTAACGATAAACCAATATTAATAGCGGTAAAGCAAAAAGATAAGAATGTAATATTACAGGTGACAGACGAAGGTGAAGGCATATCAGATACGGAGAAGAAGAAAATCTTCACCAAATTTTACCGCATAGGTAATGAAGAAAGCCGCAAATCTAAAGGCACGGGACTGGGCCTGTATCTTACCAATAAGATTGTGCTGCAACACAAAGGGCGCATTACAGTAAAAGACAATACACCTACAGGATCTGTATTCGAGATCTGCCTGCCCGCCTAAAACAGTTGTGCCACACTTTTTGAAGTGTGGCACAACTACAAAATCATTCAACAATTCCGCAAGTTCATTGAGCCATTGCGATATTAAGCCATTAAGCCATTTCTACTATGGCACCTCCACCACATTCAGTATCTCATTCAGTATTTGTTCGCTGGTTACGTTCTCGGCTTCTGCTTCGTAGGTAAGGCCTATACGGTGGCGCATTACATCGTGGCAAATGGCGCGGATGTCTTCCGGTATCACATAACCCCTGCGCTTGATGAAGGCATATGCCTTGGCTGCTAATGCCAGGTTGATGCTGGCACGCGGCGAAGCGCCGTAATTGATGAATGGCTTCAATTTCGCAAGTTTATATTCTTCGGGAAAGCGTGTAGCAAAAACGATGTCTAATATATACTGCTCTATCTTCTCGTCCATATACACCTCGCGCACCAGGTGGCGGGCTTTCATAATGTCTTCTGTAGATACCACGGGGTTTATCTTCGTCATACCATCCGGGTTCAGGTTGGTACGTATGATCTGGCGCTCTTCTTCTTTCTTCGGGTAGGTGATCACCAGCTTCAGCATAAAACGGTCTACCTGTGCTTCGGGCAGCTCGTAGGTTCCTTCCTGCTCTATGGGGTTCTGTGTAGCCAGCACCAGGAAGGGCTCATCCAGCTTGTAGGTATTATCGCCAATGGTCACCTGGCGCTCCTGCATGGCTTCCAGCAATGCGCTCTGCACCTTGGCGGGTGCGCGGTTTATTTCGTCTGCCAGTATGAAGTTGGAGAATATAGGCCCCTTGCGCACAGCAAATTCGTGTGCCTGCGGGTTGTAGACCATTGTGCCCAGCACATCGGCAGGCAGCAGGTCGGGGGTAAACTGTATGCGGGCAAAACGTGCATGTATAGCCGATGCCAGCGATTTGATGGCGAGCGTTTTGGCCAGGCCGGGCACACCTTCCAGTAATACATGGCCATTGGCCAGCAGGCCTATCAGCAGGCGCTCTACCATGGTCTTTTGCCCTACAACCACTTTATTGAGTTCCATGGTCAGCAGGTCTATGAATGCGCTGTTCTGGTGAATGCGCTCGTTCAGTTCGCGGATGTCAACCGATGATGATGATACTTCCATATGAATTACAAAGGTTTATTAAAATCCAAAAATAGAAAGGTAAACGGAAAAATGGTGAATGTACGTTTAGTTTTAACTTTTTTTAAAAATTGACCTACGCGGGGGCATATACAACATCGCAGTTAAATGAGCTTTGCGCTCTTTGCCCCTGAGTTGGTGCCTTTTCATCCGCCATAGCCGTAGCGAAGGAGGATTGCGTTAAAAAAGGTAACAACGCAGGAATACCTTAGTTTTGCGCCCTTATCTATTATATATGGACAATTTTGACGAAAGATGGGCGGAGACCGAAA
>CAIVKT010000613.1 GCA_903906615.1 uncultured Bacteroidota bacterium
ATGCCAAGATCAATAACCTGCTGAACAGTAAGTCTATCGTAGAGATGAATGTATCGAACAGTTCATTCAACAACCCGGCAAATCCAAGCTATTACCTACCCTACCAAAACCAGAAAGATGGCAAGACGCTGGTGGAGAGCAGCTCTTACGGGCGCAATTATCTCATTGGTATCCGATATAAAATTGATTAAAGCAGTTATTCATTGTAAACTAAAAACAAAACCATAAACAAAGTATGAAACAGATCAAATTAGGCATCCTGACTATTCTGGCAGGTGCAGCGTTCTTCGCAGCATGTAAGAAATCAAGTTCCTCAGTTTCTGTGATACAGAAACAAGTAGGCTCATTCATCACCGGCGATTCGCTTTGCGGAGCGATCAAAGGAACACTTCAGTCCGGCAAGACGTATTTGCTCACGTGTCCTGTGACGATCAACGCGGGTGATACAGTGCTGATGCAAAGCGGTGTTACCATAAATGTGGTGAACCCCGCAGCTTACATCCTTGTACAAGGTTCCTTCCTTTCATTAGGCACAAAGACTGCACCAAACTGGATAACAGTTTCTTCGATCACAAAATCTGACAATGTAGCAACAGCTGCTTCGCCTTCTACTGATCCGGCCTTCACGAGCCCTAATTTATGGCTAGGTATCCAGTGCGACAGTTCTTGTTCGCTCATGGTTATGAAATGGACACACCTTGAATTCGCCGGTGGCACTTTTGGTACTACCACACCTATATCTACACTCGGTGCAGGTAATAAGGCATGGCCGCTGTATTTTAGAAATGCCAACGGCTACTGTATTGTAGAGGATTCATGGATCTACGGCAGTACTGATGATGGCGTTCGTTTTGCAGGCGGCAAGATCTACTTTGTGCGTAACACGCTCGAGAAGGTAGGCTACATAGGTGGAGATTGCTTCAACGCCAAGCACGGAACAGTAGGCATTATGGCGTACAACATGTTTGTAGGCACAGCGACAAACGGTACTAAGGCATCCGATAAAGGAACCGGCGCTACACCAACCTGCCAGATAGATATGTTTAATAATACTTACGTTAATGGTGGCTACCGTCAGCAGCAAACAGGCCGTGGAGGCGATTGCAACTATGAGCAGGGTGCATTTGGCCAGGCATATAACAACCTGATCGTTGATTGTAAGTTTGGTTTCCGTATCGTGGGCAACCCGGCTGCAGATACTGCACATTGCCATTACGGCTATAACTACTCCTACGGTGATGCCGATTCACTTGTTGACCAGTTTTACCCGGTTGGTTATATATCTTACCCTGTTGCCACCAACATTCCGGCTCCATCTACTTTTTTACCAGCTGGTTATATTTTAGGTGCTACCTATTCTGCTCATGCACTTGTAGGGGCAAACAATCCAATGTTTGCTAACTACACTTTAGGTACTTCTGCAGATATCAACATCAATTATGCTTCTGGCTTTGATTTCCATTTGCAATCAACTTCACCTGCAATTGGCAAGGGCTTTACCGGCTGGAGTCCTTTGACTTCGATCAATTTACCTATTGATCCTGTATTCGGGGCCACTGCAAATGTAGCGCCGGGCAAGGATATAGGTTGCTACCAATCTGATAATACGGGCAACCAACATTAATCTAATCTTTTAAAAGACAAATGTCCGCTATCCGAGGGTAGCGGACATTTTTAATAAACATAATCATGAAAATAAAAAAAAACACCTTTCTGTTTGTTGCGGCTATTTGCTGTATTCAAACGGCATTAGCACAGACTGATACGATACGCGTGATGGCTTACAATGTGCTGAATTATGGTGAGTATCCGCTGTGCCAGGGTGCCAATGGAATATACCACAACTATCTGGACACCATAGTGCGCTATGCTAATCCGGATATTATAGGCCTGGAAAAAATGGGATCCATACAAACGAGCCCAACAGACCATAACTATACTGCTGCAGTTGGCTTCCAGGATTCAATTTTACAATATGCGCTTGACCCTGCCTTTCCCGGAAGGTATAGTTATTGCCCCTTCACGAACTATGCCGCTTCAGGCACAGAGTGCCTGGTATTTTATGACCAGCAGAAGCTTGGCTTTGCTGCGCTTACCTGCACTTATACCAATACCGAAGACTTCAATACCTACAAGTTGTACTATAAAGACCCAAACCTGGCCACAACGCATGATACCACCTTTCTTTATGTGACTGACAACCATGATATATCGGGAAGCGGCAGCGCGGCAGATAGAGGCGTACAGATAGCAGCAGAAATGGCCCAGATACAAACCCATTTTACCCATCTCGGGAATATGATCAATATGGGTGACTTTAATTTAAGAAATACTTCTGAACCTGTATATCAAACACTAACTAACCCGGCAGACACCAACTTCAGGTATTATGATGCCCCGTTCTATCCGGATGGAATATTTACCTATCCTGCAGACTGGGATAACGATCCGGGTACATATACTGCATACCTGACCACATCTACAAGACAATCAGGCAGCGTACCCAACTCCTGCGGTACCTCCGGCGGAGCCAAAGACTGGTTTGATCATATTTTCATTTCGCCATGGATAGTAAATAACGCTAATTACATTGCCTACATACCACATTCCTTCCGTGTGATCGGTAATGATGGCCACAGGTTGAGCATCTCTGTCAATAGCGCTCCGGTGAATACGTCCGCACCTGCTGCTGTAATCAATGCAATATTTCAAATGTCTAACAAATACCCTGTTATGCTTGATCTCCTGGCGACGCACAATTCGACTGGAGTAAGTCCTGCTGACCCGGAGATAATGCCTTCACTAGTGCCGGGCGATGCATTAGCAAATGAGGCGATAACACTGATAAACCCCGCAGATGATGCAATGAAATTGAACTGTACTATCGGTTTAGTCGGTCATACTGTTGATCTTGAATGTATAGATATGTTGGGGCGCATGATACAGCGCCAAACAGTAGCCATTAACGCAACGTCAGTAACAATACCTTGCAACATCAATGCCGGGATGTACTTCGTACGGATCATAGGAGATAATAAAGTGCTTTGCCAGGCAATGCTGATCAAAAAATAACTACGACTTTAGTATACAAACAGTAATAGCGCCCTTTGTGGCGCTATTACTGTTTATGTGAGCACTTATTGCAAAAATTGGTTACGCAAAAAATAGTAAAGTAGCTATGAATGTAGTGCAAACCCGAGTAGACAGACGATTTTTGCGTTGTAGCTGCGGTTTATTACTGCGGTTATAATAGGAAGCTTTCCAGGGATAAAAGAGCATTTTGGTGCTAATGGAATGAGGCTGATATCTTTCAATACAGCCGGTTGTTTTATCACAAATGCTACCGATTCTTTATCGGAGCTGCCAATGTCTGTAATTGTTTAGTGAATGCGCCCGGACTTTTAAAGACCATAGTGGTGCTATTGGGTATAAATAACGAAGCACCCCATATGGAGTGCTTCGTAAAATTGCCTATAAAAGCTTTTTACTGCTTAACAAAACGCATAGTCTCTACATTGCTGTTCTCACGGATAGTGATCAGGTAGTTGCCGGAGATAAGGCTTGTAGTGTTTACAGAAAATTCTGCATCCTTTTCAGCGCCTTCATATACTTTCTGGCCCAGCATGTTGGTGATGATCACCGTGCGCGGGGCAGCAGTGGCAGTATGGATAGCCAGGCTGCCCGATACAGGGTTAGGGTAAAGCTCGTAAGCTGTGGTATTACCTACGGCGGCTACCGAAGAAGACGAAGATGTGCCCAGGCGGTCTCCTTTCAGCGTAATATTATCAAAGCGGTCGTTGCCTGATGTGAGGGTAGGGCCATCATTGAATACAATAGCTATAGCAAAGTTGGGATTGTTATTGATAGCAGCTGTATCTGCGGTAAAAGTAAAGGTGTGCAGCTCCCATGATACTCCTGGAATTACGTCAACAGAGTCTACTGTGTAGTTAGCGCTGTCTGCTACTGCCGGGTCGGCGATAGTGGCTGACTGGTAGTGCGTACCATCTGTGGTAAACAGTATGGAGTTAGACTGAGAGCCGCTGCCGGTGCGCTGCTCGGCATAAGAGAACTGTATGTGATGATAGCCGGTGGTAGGCATGTGGAATATCACCGAATCGGAAGGATTGCGGAAACGGATGCAACTGCCTGCTGTATCGCCGGTCATTATATTCAAAGTAGTACCGGTGGTGAAATCGGTATATGCTGCCCAGTATTGATAGCTGGCACTGCCTGCGCCGGATGCAGTATAGCTTGGTGTGTGTACAGAGGAGTCCATTCCGTTGAAATCCCAGTTGTAGATA
>CAIVKT010000614.1 GCA_903906615.1 uncultured Bacteroidota bacterium
TGCACAGGTGGCTATGCCGCAGTATATACCTACGATTATACGCCCAACTGCGCCAAAGCCTACCAGGCATATTTATCGCTGCACCCCAATGAGGGGCGTGGGTATATAGTAGCGGAGATGAAGGCAAACCCTTACAACCTCATGGCTACCTACATTGCCGACTATGAAGATTGTACTGTCCTGCTCATCAATTGCGACCCGCATGAGTATGAGCAGCGGGCGGCTCACATGGATGCCCGCCTCGCATTATTGGAGAAGGGCAACAAAGCAACTCCCTGGTACCGCTTTTGCAAGGCGGGTATTTATTTTCATTGGGCCATTGTCGCCACACGGTTTGGCGAGCAATACAAGGCCGCCATCAACTTTCACAAATCATTCGCGCTGCTCAAAGAGAACAGGAACCTGTTTCCCGGCTTTGAGTACAATAGTGTATACAGCGGCTTGCAGCAGGCGGTAGTGGGCGCGCTGCCCGGCAATTATAAATGGCTGGCCTCCATCTTTGGTATGAAGGGCGATATCAAAAAAGGTGTGGCACAGTTGGATGCCTTTGTGAAAGCACACAATGCCACGCAGCCCATGTATGCCGAAACGCAGCTCTACTATCTCTTCACCCGCTTCTACCTCTCTGCACAGCAGGAGGAAGCATGGGAATATATGAACTCGCCCGCATTCCCCACAGGTAACAACCTGCTCAACGCCTTTACCAAAACCACCATCGCGCTCGACTATAAAAAAGCAGATGCTGCCATAGCCACTATTAAAGAAGCCGCCACAGACCCATACTACAGCAAGTATCCTTTTTTCGATTTTTTATATGGCGCTGCCTTGCTCACTAAAAGCGATATGACTTGCAACGGGTATTTTACGAAGTACATAAAAACGACCAAAAGCGATGTGCATATAAAAGATGCCTGGCAGAAGATGGCCTGCGCGTGGTACGTAATTGGTAATACCGGGCAAGCGAACTATTGCCGACAGCAGATAGCGAAGAACGGCACGGCGAGGATTGATGCCGACAAGCAGGCAGAGAAATTCGGAGAAAGCAGCCCCTGGCCCTTGCAAAAGCTGCTACAGGCAAAGCTGCAAACAGATGGCGGCTACTACGAAAAAGCCCTGCAAACACTCAACAGTATAGATAGAAATACAATTACCGATGCAGCCGATAAAGTCGAATACCTTTATCGTATGGGCAGTATAAGTGAGGCAAACGGCGACAATAAGAATGCACTGGAGTATTACCAGGCAGCCATACTTGCAGGCAAGGAACGCCACGAGCAATACGCAGCCCGCGCAGCGCTGCGCACTGGTGTCATATACGAGCATACTGGTAAAAATACACAAGCCATAGCCGCCTATAAAGAATGCCTGGCCATGCCCGCCCACGAAATGCAGAACTCAATAGACCAGCAAGCCAAGGCCGGCCTCAACAGGATAGGAGGGTAGTACTCATATCTTATCTATCGCACTCACCCACAAATTGAACAACCGTACTTCTATCTCGCAGACATCAGCCGCAAGCTTTTCCCACTCGGGGTGAAACTGCACCAGCATACGCTCCATCTCGGCCAGGTGGCCTTCTTCCTCGGCTATGATAGACTTCACATTCACTTTCGATTTGTGCCTTGTCAGTGCCTCCTGGTATATCCCGTACAGCATATCCGCACGTACTTCTATAGAATAAGTAACCAACAGGTATGCGCCATGCTTTAGCGCACGGCCTTCCAGGTGTAGTTTGTTTTTCAGGTACCTGCATGCTTCCACATCCAGCATATTCAGGTAGTGGTGGCTTTCTATTGGTGCCAGCAGGTAGGGATAAGAGTAGTCAGGGCAACCATCTTTAGTAAGCTTGCCTATTTGCTTTTTCAGGTAGTAGGCATGGCGCGCTTCTTCTGCGGCATGTTTCAGTACTATGAGGGTGGTATTTACCGGGTGTTCGTACTTCGATATTTTGCGCGCGCCTGTATTCTCCATCATAGAAAGGCTATTGAGCCACTGGGCATGAAGGTCATCAGACACTACTACTTTTTCAACGATCCTGCTTAATTGTTCTTCCTGTTTCATCGGGTGCAAAGGTATAGTAAATAGATAAATCAAGATGGTTCACTTTAATACACACCACCAATTGCCCCGGCCTTTAGGACGGGGTTAGTAAATAACAGGTTGGCTTTAGCCAAAATAGTTACGTGTGAATTACGCCTGCTCAGTCATCTGTACCAGCAACTCTTCAATACTGGCATACACATGGTCCAGGTCGGCATCGCTGATGCAGTATGGTGGCAGTATGTAAATGATATGCCCCAGCGGGCGCATAATAATACCCCGCTCCAGGAAGAAGCGGTACAGCATATCCCGGATATTGCTATTATAAGACGGTGCATCTGTCTTCAGCTCAAAGGCAATGATCGTTCCTGTCTGCCGTACATCGGCCAGTAGTGGATGCCCTGCGAGTGTCGCCGCAAAACGGGTGTGCCGTTCTGCAATGTGTTTTCTTTGTTCCGTGCAAAGTTCGGCCAGCGAAAGGTCCAGGCTGGCCAGTGCCGCGGCGCATATCGCAGGGTTGCCGGTAAAGGAGTGACCATGATACAGCGTTGTCAACCTGTCATCATTATAGAATGCGTCAAAGATATCCTGCGTGGTTGCTGTGATGCCCAAAGGCATACTGCCACCTGTAAGCCCCTTGGACAGGCACACAATATCAGGCGCGGTAGTGATTTGGTCGCAGGCAAACAATGGCCCTGTTCTCCCGAAGCCCGTCATCACCTCATCAGCTATGATCAATGTGTTGTGTTTCTTAGCCACCCTGAAGTATTGATCCAGCACCTCGGCGCTATACATGCACATCCCTGCCGATCCCTGTATCAGCGGCTCCACGATCAGCGCGGCCGCATCACCTTTTTGCAAGGCATCCTTCAGTGCGCCAATGCTCTCCGCTACCTTATCTTTAGTGGGGAACGGGATGAACGTAACATCAAACAGCAGGTCTTTAAATGCTTCAGTAAATACACTGCGCCCGCTCACCGACATAGCCCCGAATGTATCGCCATGATAAGCATTCTCCAATGCTACGATCCTTGTCTTCTTTACGCCTTTATTCTTCCAGTATTGCAGCGCCATTTTCAGCGCCACCTCCACTGCTGTAGATCCGTTATCGGAGTAAAATATCTTGCTCATTTCCCCCGGCAATATCTCCAGCAATCGCTCGGCAAGCTGCACAGCAGGCTCATGTGTAAAACCGGCAAAGATGCAATGCTCCAGCACGGCCAGTTGCTCGCTCACCTTTTGGGCAATGTGTGGGTGGGCATGGCCGTGCAGGTTCGTCCACCAGGAGGAGATAGCATCAATATATCGCTTGCCATCTTCATCAAAAAGATATGCTCCCTCGCCACGAGTTATGGCAATAGCTTCCGGCCATATTTTCATAGGTGTGTACGGATGCCATATCACCTGCCTGTCGCGTTCTTTTATCGTAGCCATTAGTTGTTTGTTGGTAATTGTAATGCCTGTTGCAAAGAGGCTTTTATTGTGCCTGCGCAGGCACGTACACTATCGTAATTCAGCGGTGTTATATGCGGTATTCGCGCTATGATCTGCACCCCTGCATATTGTTCTATAAAACTTTCAGACGAATCGTATGCCGCCCCGCTGATAACAATACCGAGTAGTTGAATGCCCCTGCTTTTTAATACCTCTATACTTAA
>CAIVKT010000615.1 GCA_903906615.1 uncultured Bacteroidota bacterium
ATTTCAACACTTCTTATAATGGCATTTGATCTCGATCTCATCAGGAAAGTTTATGACTTATTACCGGGTAAGGTAGCTGCCGCGCGCAGTTTGCTGGGCCGCCCGCTCACGCTGGGCGAAAAGACCCTTTACTCGCACGCTTACGAAACTCCTACAAAGGGCTACACACGTGGCCATGATTATGTAAACTTCTCCCCGGACAGGGTGGCGATGCAGGATGCCACAGCGCAGATGGCGTTGTTACAGTTCAGCACCTGTGGCCGCGATAAGGTGGCTGTGCCCAGCACGGTACATTGCGATCACCTGATACAGGCCAAGACCGGCGCGCAGCAAGACCTTGCTACCGCGCTTGATGTGAACAAAGAAGTATACGATTTCCTGTCTTCTATCTCTAATAAATACGGTATCGGTTTCTGGCGTGCTGGCGCTGGTATCATTCACCAGGTGGTGCTGGAGAACTACGCATTCCCCGGCGGTATGATGATAGGCACTGACAGCCACACACCAAACGCAGGCGGCCTCGGTATGATCGCCATAGGCGTGGGCGGCGCTGATGCTGTGGACGTGATGGCCGGCCTGGCATGGGAGCTGAAGATGCCTAAGCTGATAGGCGTGAAGCTCACCGGCAAAATGAGCGGCTGGACATCGGCAAAAGATATTATCCTTAAAGTAGCGGGCATACTTACTGTAAAAGGTGGTACCGGCGCTATCGTTGAATACTTTGGCGAAGGCGCTGAAAGCCTCAGCTGCACAGGCAAGGCCACCATCTGCAACATGGGTGCGGAGATAGGCGCTACCTGCTCTATGTTTGCCTATGACGAAAAGATGGCCGACTACCTGAATGGTACCAGCCGCTCTGAAATCTCAGAACTGGCCAACAAAGTAAAGGACGACCTGCGCTCTGATAAAGAAGTGTACGAAAACCCTGAGGCTTTCTACGATCAGCTGATCGAGATCAACCTCAGCGAACTGGAGCCTTATGTAAATGGTCCGTTCACCCCCGACCTGGCTACACCGATCAGCCAGATGGCTGCCGCTGTAAAAGAGCATGGCTGGCCTGATGAAGTCGAAGTAGCCCTCATCGGCTCCTGCACCAACTCTTCTTACGAAGATATCTCCCGCTCGGCATTCATAGCCCGCAACGCTATGGGCAAGGGCCTGAAAGCGAAGAGCGAATTTACCATCACCCCAGGCTCTGAAATGGTGCGCTACACCATAGAGCGCGATGGTATGCTGGCCACATTCGACCAGATGGGCGGTATAGTACTGGCCAATGCCTGTGGTCCTTGTATCGGCCAGTGGGCGCGCCACGTAGATGACCCGAATAAAAAGAACACCATCATCACTTCCTTCAACCGCAACTTTGCCAAGCGCAATGACGGCCTTTCTTCCACGCACGCATTTGTGGCCTCACCGGAGATCGTTACAGCGCTGGCAATCGCCGGTAGCCTGTCATTCAATCCGCTGAAGGATAAGCTTAAAAATGATAAGGGCGAAGAAGTAATGCTGGACGAGCCGCAAGGCTACGAGATGCCTCCGAAAGGATTTGACGTAAAGGACCCGGGTTATGAAGCCCCTGCTGCTGATGGCTCAAAGGTACAGGTGATCGTAAGCCCTACCAGTGACCGCCTGCAACTGCTCGCACCGTTTGCCGCATGGGATGGCACCGATATGATGGGCCTTAAACTGCTCATCAAGGCATTCGGCAAGTGCACCACCGACCATATCTCTATGGCCGGCCCGTGGCTCAAATTCCGTGGCCACTTGGATAACATCTCCAACAACATGCTGATAGGCGCTATCAATGCCTTCAATATGGAGACCAATACCGTAAAGAACCAGCTCACCGGCGTATATGGCGCAGTGCCTGATACCGCGCGTGCTTACAAGGCGCAGGGCCTGGGCAGCATAGTAGTAGGCGACGAGAACTATGGCGAAGGCAGCAGCCGCGAGCACGCAGCTATGGAGCCACGCCACCTCGGCGTACGTGCTATACTG
>CAIVKT010000616.1 GCA_903906615.1 uncultured Bacteroidota bacterium
ACCAAACCAACAATAACTACTACAGTCATGTGGCAGGTTTCAAGATCAACTATATATTTCTGAAACATTTTTTGCTGAACACCAGTATTACCGAGAATTATTACACTGCGTTCAGCAGTACCGGCACACAGAATTTTTACCTGTGGAACGCCTACGCTGCATACAAAATGCTGAAGAAACAAGCATTGGAAATACGCCTCACAGCCTTCGACATACTGAACCAGAACAAGAGCATTACCCGTACCGTAACCGGTACTTATATTGAGAACGATGTAACCAGCGTACTGAAGCAATACTTTATGCTGCAGGCCACTTATACCATCCGCAACTTCAAGGGTAAAATGCCTGTGGAGAACGAAGCGCCGCAACCACCCGATGGCGGTGGGCACTTTCACGGCGGCCCTCCCGGTGGGGGGCCGGGCGGTGGTGGATCACCTGATGGTGGCAGGCCTCCTTTTTAAACAGATACGAATCAAATAGATGGCGGGGCTGTAACCATATCGCTATTGACAATGCCCTCACTTACCAGTTCCAAAAGGGCATCGCTCATGGCAGTTGCCTGCTGTGTGCCTATCAGCAGCTTTCTGCCACTCACAAATACAATTTGCAAGCCCATATTTCCGGCAATGTTGTAGGCAGTACCTCCATTGAAAGAAATGCGGTAACCCCAGCCGCCAAATTCTCCTATCGGGCTGTATTTGCGCACATAAGCCCTTTGTATATCGCCCCAGCCTATCTTTTTTGTTTTTAGATGAAACGGGAATAACTGGTAAGAAATACCTGTTTCATCTATCGTTGTGTTGAGGTGGCAAGCCCGCAGCAGCACGATAACAAATAAGACCACTCCAAGTTCCGTGATCACTGCAGATGAGGTAACACTATGAGGCCGGCCAATGCCCATCAATGTAGCCAGGGGAGCTAGCGTGGCAATACCGATGATGAGCCATAGCCACCATTGATTGAAGCGCTGAGATTCGGTGAACCTGTTCATATAGAGTGTGATTTACTGCAAAATACAAAAAAACAGCCCCGCAGTATGCGGGGCTGAAAAATGATATGCCTTATAATTTAAGCTATAGTTATAGACTGGTCCATATACACATCCTGTATGGTATTGAGGAGTTGCACGCCTTCAGTCATCGGCTTCTGGAACGCTTTGCGGCCACTGATGAGGCCCATGCCACCCGCACGCTTGTTGACAACTGCTGTAGTTATTGCTTCTGCGAGATCGGTAGCGCCCTTCGATTCGCCACCGGAGTTGATGAGGCCCACACGGCCCATGTAGCAATTAGCCACCTGGTAGCGGGTAAGGTCTATCGGGTGGTCGGTAGTGAGCTTGTCGTAAACGATCTTGCTGGTCTTGCCGAAGTTGATGGCTGTATAACCGCCATTGTTGGTAGGCAATTTCTGCTTGATGATATCTGCCTGTATGGTCACACCCAGGTGATTGGCCTGGCCGGTAAGATCGGCGGCAGTGCTGTAGTCTACGCCATCCTTCTTGAAGGCGTTGTTGCGCAAATAGCACCACAGTACGGTAGCCATACCCAGCTCGTGTGCGTATTCAAACGCCTTGGCCACTTCCACTATCTGGCGGCCGCTTTCTTCGGAGCCGAAGTAGATGGTAGCGCCTATGGCCGTAGCGCCCATGTTCCAGGCATCTTTGATGGTGCCGAACATGATCTGGTCGAACTTATTGGGGTAAGTAAGGAATTCGTTGTGGTTCACCTTTACGATGAAAGGTATTTTGTGCGCGTACTTGCGGGCCACAGAACCGAGCACACCGTATGTAGAAGCAACTGCATTGCAGCCACCTTCCATAGCCAGCTTAACGATATTCTCCGGGTCGAAATAAATGGGATTGGGCGCAAACGATGCACCCGCGCTGTGTTCTACGCCCTGGTCTACAGGAAGGATAGATACATAACCACTGCCTGAAAGGCGGCCATGGTTCATGAGCCTGCTGATGCTATTGATGGTTTGTAAGTTGCGGTTAGAGTTTGTCCATACATCATCCAGATGCGTAGGCGAAGGGATATGGATAGAAGAGCTATCAATGGTGCGGCACTTGTGGCCTAAATAGTACTCGGCTTTATCGCCCAACAACTCATGAATTTTGCTTGCAGACATATGATTATTAATTTTACAATTAGTGTGCAAAGGTATCTTAAAAAGTGAAAAGTTAAAAGTGAAAAATTAAAAGTTGCATATGTTGTTATTAGAGTAGTGCGGAATATTCACTAATATTACTGTAATGAGATCAATAAGCGCAATCATACTGTTGTTCCGACTATCCGCGTGCGGCCATGCAGATAGCAATAGCCTAACAAAAGCGCATCTGAAAGGAAAAG
>CAIVKT010000617.1 GCA_903906615.1 uncultured Bacteroidota bacterium
CATTCCCTGGCAATGTCCCATGCTGTTTTACTTTTTTTTTGTGGATAACTCCATATTATACGATCGTATGTGTGTGTTTCCTGTATTGCGTTTGATGGTTTTTATGGGTTAAGGAATGTCCCATTGGATGTCCCATTTGGGACACACTATATTAGGGTAATCCTGAAATGGCGTTACACTGAGGGAGGTGTTTTGTGGCGTAGATACGCGGGGCAATGAATTGCTTTTACGGCACAAAGGTCGCTAACAAAGTAATACGCCCCAACACGTTTTAGTTATGGGTGGTTTTATAAAATAGATATAGGTATAGTTGCGGTGTGATGGGGCAGTTACCCATTCGCCAGTCATGAGACTGGACCCCGGCAAGGGGCTGACTAAAAAGGCCCGTTGTGCGTGATGTCCCGCAAAGCGGGCATCGCATACTACAGATAACACGCGATTTGCAATCGCCCGGCTCTGATTTTGCCGAGGGGGCTGACTAAAAAGGTCAGCCTTTTCTATTGCAAAAATATTTTGAAAAAATGTGTAATTATATGAAAAAAAAAATGTACCTTAGATTTAATAATGGCGCATGCATACAGAATGTGTTTATTGTTCTTTATTAAGATACCATTTTTTGCACACTAAAAAGAAAACTATGAGCTATTCGATCATTTACAATAAAGCAATAAGGGTATGTACATTATTATCCTTATTTATTATTTCAATACCGGGCAAGTCTGATGCGCAGATCATTACCACTATTGCAGGTACCGGTACCGCAGGGTATAGCGGCGATGGCGGTGCCGCAACAATGGCAAAATTAAATGTCAACAATTATACCACTTTTGATGATGCGGGCAATATGTACATAACAGATGCCTATAACTATCGCATACGCCAAGTGGGGACCGATGGCATTATCTCTACTTACGCAGGTACAGGCGTATCCGGTTTCACCCCCGATGGCTTCCCGGCTACCGCATCCGGGGTAAGTGAGCCTTTCGGCATCACAACGGATACACATAATAATATTTTCTTTGCGGATTTTGCACAAAAGCGGATCAGGAAAATAGATCCTTCGGGCATCATGACGACAGTTGCAGGCACGGGTGTAGGCGGGATAACAGGCGATGGCGGCCCTGCTACCGATGCCGAGCTTTTCGGGCCGGGTGGCATAGCTGTTGCCCCCACAGGTGAGATATACATATCTGATGCCAATTCTATCCGCAAGATAGATGCTTCAGGCATTATCACTACCATTGCCGGGGCGGGAATTACATACGGCTTTTCGGGGGATGGCGGCCCGGCCACTGCCGCTCTTGTAGAAAACCCGGCACAGATCGCAATAGATGGCGCCGGTAATATATTATTTGCCGATGTAAGTAACTGCCGTATCCGTAAAATAGACGGGACAGGAACCATTACCACCATAGCAGGCAGCGGCGCTTTCGGGGTTACATCCGGCCTGGGCGGTTTTAGTGGCGATGGCGGCCCCGCCACAAATGCATTGCTCAATATGCCAACGGGCGTGGCCGTTGATGATGCAGGCAATATATATATATCTGATTATTACAATCATCGTATCCGGAAGGTAGATGGAACAAGCACCATCACCACCATAGCAGGCAGCGGCACAACAGGCCCGGGCGGAGGAGGATATAGCGGCGATAGCGGCCCTGCCACATCGGCTTTGCTCAAACAGCCTTACACCATATCAATATCGTGCGCGGGCAATGTGTATATAAGTGACAGGAGCAATAATTGTGTGCGCGTAGTGAGTTACGACCAGCCACCGGTATTTACACTCGGCGCCAGCCAGCATATGACCGTATGTAAAAATGCAGCGGCGGTATCTACAGATACCCTGCTGGCCATAACAGATGCTGATGCAGGGCAGGCGGAGACCTGGAGCCTTGTTGTGCCTGCGGCGCATGGCACAGCCACGGGCGCTTACAGCGGCACCTCCACAGGCAGCAGCGTGCTGCCGGTAGGGTTATCCTATACGCCAACACCGGGCTATACAGGCAACGACAGCTTTGCAGTGCAGGTGACAGATTGCGGCTATGTGGCCGGGTACACGGTCGTATATGTTACTGTTGAGGATTGTTCTCTTTCTGCTCCTCTGACCTCGGCCGCAACGGGCTTGCAGGTATGGCCAAACCCGGCAAGCGGAACGGTAGAGGTAAACTTAGCATTGAACACGGCAGAGGCGATACATGTGAGCCTCACCAACTTATTGGGCGTACAGGTAAAGGAAGCGACTACAACAGCTAACACCGCTACATCCCTGCAACTTGATGTGCCTGATGGCCTATACTTTGTTACAGCCACGGGTGCCAGCGGCCAGTGGGTAGCAAAAGTAGTCGTGAGCCATTAACACCCGTAGTACTCGATGCCCGCTTTTGCGGGTATCGAGTACTCATTCTTCCCGTAGTTTCCCGAAAAATAGCTAGTTGAGCATAGATTTCATCTACGTTCCCCGTTGTGCGTGATGTTCCGCAAAGCGGGCATCGCACACAACAGACAACACGCGATTTGCAATCGCCACCAAAAATCATAGTCCATCATTTCAATCATTAAAGATCATAGTTCACAGAATAGCAGCCAAACACATAAAACCCACCATCCATACGAATTTTAAAAACCACCCATTTACCCTCATTTTCCAAAGCCCTCCAATAACAAGCGAAAATCAGCCCAAACCCTTACCCCGCAAGCATTCTTTTTTCTATGACAGCACCGCTGGTGTCTATGATAGCGCAGATAGCGTACTATCATAGATGTTCAATTTGGCAGCGCCAAAAATCCGGCAGACCTTTAGGTGTTCAAATGCGCCGCTACCCCGCACGAGGGCGTTGTTGAGCCACCAACACCGGCGAAGAAGTACATAACACCTGCCGATAGGCAGAAAAAAGATCACCGCTCCATCGGAGAGGTAGAGGAGAGGTAGAGGAGAGGTCACCCGCGAAGATGAGAAAATAAGGGGAAGCCCCTTTAGGGGTTTGGGGTTTCCAATCTTGCACACGTGCGCAAGAATCTAGCAAAAATCACGACCCAAAAAAACACCTAAACCCTTCATTATCAATCCTGATAGCTATCGGGGCCTCAAAAACGCCAACAAAAATAAAATCCCAACAAAAATTGCACAC
>CAIVKT010000618.1 GCA_903906615.1 uncultured Bacteroidota bacterium
AATTTTGGTTTGAGAGGGGAGGAGTCTGACCTTGATGCACGTTTTGTGACCGATTGGTGTACGAAGAATAATGTGCCACTGCACTCGGTGTTGTTTGATACAAAGGCTAAATGCGCTGAGTGGAAAATGGGTACGCAGGAGGCCGCACGCAAATTGCGCTACGACTGGTTTGAAGAGGTGCGCGAGCAACATGGCTATGCCGCCATAGTCACTGCCCACCATGCCAATGATAATGTGGAGACCTTGCTCATTAACCTCTTTAAAGGTACCGGCATCAGCGGGATGCACGGCATCAGGCCGGTGCATGGGCATATCATCAGGCCATTATTATTTGCTACAAAAGATATGATCACCGCATACATTGCAACGCATAAAATAAAGTACCGCGATGATGCTTCTAATGCCTCTGATGATTACCTGCGCAATGCGGTAAGGCACAATATGGTGCCGGTGATCACAGAACTGTTTCCTAATGCGATCGCTAACGTGAATGAAAGTATCAACCGCTTTGCGGAAGCAGAGGCGCTGTATAAAAAAGCCATAGAGCAGGAACGGAAAAAGCTGATAGAGTTGCGTGGCAAAGACTACTACATACCATTATTGAAACTAAAGAAGTGCGAACCTTTAAGCACCATTGTGTATGAGCTGCTGCAACCCTTTGGGTTCTCGGCAGCGCAGTTGCCACATGTACTCGACCTGCTGGATGCGGGTACGGGACATTTTATGTCTTCGGCAACGCACCGCATTATCCGCAGCAGGGATTTTCTTATCGTCACCGCGCTGCCGGCACAGGAGGCTGATCTTGTACTCATAGAGGCTGCACCTTGTGCTATTGATGCAGGTAAGTATACCTACACATTTGCTATACAGCCAAAGCCAAAGGAAATACCCAGCGACAATAACGAAGCATACCTCGATCTTAAAGATATAGTATTTCCCCTCGTTCTGCGCACCTGGCGGCAGGGCGATTATTTTTATCCTATAGGGATGAAGATGAAGAAAAAGAAAGTGGCCCGCCTGCTCATAGACCAGAAGATGGCGCTGCATGATAAAGAAGACATACGCATACTGGAGTGCAGCAAGCGCATAGCCTGGGTGAGCGGTATACGCATAGACGAGCGTTTTAAAATAACCGCAGGCACAGAGCAAGTATTAGTAGTGAAGCGCAGCCCGAAGAAATACTAATAATGCGGGCTCATTATTGCATTAATGAACGACATGCCATGAGAAGGATCTACCACCAGCGCGAAAAGCAAGCCATATACTGATCCTATAAAATGCGCATCATGGTTCACATTGCCTGCGCCCCGCTTGGCCATATAAGCCTCGTAGGCAAGATACAAAACACCAAACAGGATGCTGGGTATGCCGATGGGTATGAACAGGATGCGTATGAGCGACCACGGGGAGTAGTAAATAGTGAAGAACAGTATAGCTGCCACGCCACCTGATGCGCCCAGTGAGCGATAGTAACTGTTGTTGCGGTTCTTAACAAAAGAGGGTAGGGATGAGATTACGATAGCAGAGAGATACAGCAGTACGAACATTTCAGATGGCTTGCCGATCATGGCCATCAGGAATTCTACAGATGGTGCAATAAAGTAGAACGTGATCATGTTAAAGATCAGGTGGTTCCAGTCGTTATGTATAAAGCCCGATGTGAGCAGGCGGTAGTATTCTGCCGGGTTGTCCATTTTACGGGGCCACAGTATCAGTTTGTTGATGATCTGCTCATTGGAGAATCCTGCTATTGATATAGCAACGGTGATGATGAGGATCAGTATGGTATAGCTCATTTATTGGTACTCTTTGCGGCGAAAGTAATATCATTTGGCGGCTAATTACATAAAGCCTGTTTTTGACCGTGTTTTTTCACATTTTTTTCTCTACCCCTGTTGCAATACAGGTCTGGCAATCTCCGGGACTTTGAAAAAATAAACTATAAATATATGATTTCGTTTTTGCTTTTTTCACCTTTGCGAATGTATATTTGCTATACGACCAAGTGCCCGTATAGCAATTCAAATAAATGGCTACTATACACCAGGTGCATTTGCGGATACAGGAACTAAGC
>CAIVKT010000619.1 GCA_903906615.1 uncultured Bacteroidota bacterium
ATAAGTAGAGAAGTTATCTAATGCTTAGCGTCTTTGCGTCTTAGCGGTTAAATGCACGATCCACAAGCATTGAGCTATTGAGCTATTAGGTCATTGAGCCATTAAAAACGTTCCTTCCGGATAAACGATCTCTTCCAAATATAGCCCATGCCCGGCCACATTAAAGAAGGCTTTGGTGCAGTTTTTGGCCTCTATTATTTCCCTTAGTTCATCGGCTGTGCCTTTGTTTTTGGCAATGCGGAGTTGGGTGGCTACCAGCCCCCGCACCATCCCGCGGAGAAAACGGTTGGCCTCTACAATATAATGCAGCTCATCACCCTTCTGCTCCCAGTACGACTGCTTGATCTTACAAATGAAGGTTTGCGTCTGCGTATTGCGCTTGGCAAAGCTTTCAAAATGCTCATATTCTTTTATTACAGCCGCTGTGGCATCAAGTATTGCCCTATCTAAGGGGAAGGGGTAGAAGAGCGCCCTGCCTACCAGGAAGGGGTCTTTATGGGCATGTACCCTGTACCTGTACCGGCGGGCTATGGCATCAAAGCGACAGTTGAATTCCGGGTTCGTAGGCTGTAGCAGGCGCTTCACGGCAACGCCATCGGGCAGTATGGCGTTGCATTTGTATTGGAGATCACCGGTTAGCGGCTCTGCCACATCAAAGTGATAGTAATTGCACAGGGCATGTACGCCCTCATCGGTGCGGCTGGCGCCATAGGTGGCAGTAGGTGTGCGCAGCAGCGTACTGAGGGCCTTGTTCAGTTCCAGTTGCACAGTTGGCGTACTCCCCTGGACCTGCGATCCATGAAACTTAGTACCATCATACATTACCTCCAGTGCGTAGCGCATTCTTTTTAATTCTAGTTTACAAATTCCATCCCGATAACTATCGGGACCAAGATCGAAGCCATTGAACTCCGTTCAAAACATAGCCCACGGTTTTAACCGTGGGTTTAGAAAATACCAGTTGTGTATAACCGTTTCAACGGTTTACCATGCGCAAAAATAGTGCAATTATTTTGTGGAGGTCGTGCGTATTTTCCGTTCCAGCCACCAGCCCAGGAAGCCGAATGTGATGGCCAGTACGAGGAAGAAAATGCCCTTATTCATAGTGTCCCAGAAGTACTCGAAGTAGCGGGTGTACAGGTTGATGAGCAGGAAGAGAACGCCCATATCGCGCGCGGTCTCATCCTTATATTTTACCCCGAGATAGAAGGTGATAGCCGCCGCAGCCGCAAACACCACCGACCAGGCCAGTACATGTATCTGCCGCACCTGGTGCCACTCGGCCAGCGAGCCATAGTTGCCGAAAATAGATACACCCCACAGCCCGGTAAATAATGCGAACAGCCCGGTGAGGTGAGTGATGCGCCATGCGAAGGATATAGCCCGCACCCGCTGTTGTGCAAAAGCAAGGCCCAGCAATACCAGCCCAAAGGCGGTATAGCGCATAGGGTAGTTCATGCCCAGGAATAGATTGTCTGTACTCTGCCAGGTGCTAATGGAGCCAAACCAGATGATGGCTGTGCCTATGGCGCCTATCCACAGGGCGCGGGACCGGAACACATGCGCCAGTATAGCCAGCAACGGCATGGCCACACCCAGGAAGGCAGTGTAGGTCTTATCCATAGCCAGCTCCTTGCACCAATATACCAGCGATGTAAGTACAGATAGCCCGCCCAGCACCATGTATACCTCGTATGCCGCCTCGCTGATGTGCTTTCTTTTGCGGCTGATGTACCAGAACCACAGCACAGACAGCACAGTGGTAATGAGGGCAATGATCATATCGCTCCACGAGAAGTAGAGCTTTATCTTTTCCAGCAGTTTCTCGTTGAGGAAGATGGCTGCAAAAGCCAGTAGCGTACAGAATAGGGCAATGAAGAAAAAGTATTGTGCTATCTGCTGCCTTGGCGATTGCTTCAGCTCTATGCTGCGGCGCAGGTCGGCGGACTGCTCAGGGCTTATCTTGCCGGTATGCTCCCATTCGGCAATGGCACTGAGTATTATGTCTGCTTCGCTTTTGCCCGCTTCCATTGATCACTTATTTGCGCTATTGAAGTTAGGGAAAAGAACGCTACTTTATCAATTTCGGAGGGGTATGGCTCACTATTATGCTGGATCCATCGTTACCGCTGAAGTGTCCACTGTATTTATCAAAAACACTTTGTGGCTGCTTTACACCATTGATATATAGGTCATTGTTCTTTCTTTCAATTTTATATTCGGATGAATTGTCTAAAAGCCCATCGGCTCTCATCTGATCAAGGATATCTTCTGTGCTTGCCTTGCTGGAGA
>CAIVKT010000620.1 GCA_903906615.1 uncultured Bacteroidota bacterium
AACCCGCGTTCTCTGTACAATATCACCCTGAAGCTACGCCTGGGCCACATGACTCAAGATATCTCTTCGATGATTTTGTCAAGATGATAGAGGCCAGTATAGCATAAGTAACTCGTATATTGTTTGACTTGTTATCTGCAGAAAGCCGGTCGGTGCTAATGGGAACTATCATCTCTTAATTGTTTATATTATTTTCGGCGTTTAAAAGATACTAAGTGAATAATGAAAAATGATAAAATACTTATTGTTGGGGCCTGCGGACAAATAGGGGTTGAACTGACTCTTGCTTTAAGGAATGTATATGGCAGCGACAACGTAATAGCAACTGATATACGCAATGAGCACCCACTATTGAAAGGCACAGGCCCTTATTATTCACTGAATGCCCTGGATGCTGTTTCGATGCATGAGCTTGTAAAAAAGGAAGGCATCACTCAATTATATTTACTTGTTGCTCTATTGTCTGCTACCGGGGAAAAAGACCCCAAACATACCTGGGATATAAACATGGAGAGCCTGCTGCAGGTTCTGGATCTGGGTGTGCAGGAAAAACTGAGCAAGATATACTGGCCAAGTTCTATAGCTGTCTTTGGTCCTACAACACCTACAACCGATACGCCACAGAAAACCATCATAGAGCCACGAACGGTATACGGTGTAAGCAAGTATGCCGGCGAGCTGTGGTGCCAATACTATAACCAACGCTGGGGGCTTGATGTGCGCAGCCTGCGCTACCCCGGCCTCATCAGCTGGAAATCAGAGCCCGGTGGCGGCACTACTGATTATGCCGTGGAGATATACCACGAAGCCCTGAAACACCAGAAATACACCTGCTTCCTATCCGAAAACACTTACCTGCCTATGATGTATATGGATGATGCCATCCGTGGCACCATAGGGCTGATGGAAGCCCCCGCCGATAAGCTGAAGACCCGCATGGCCTACAACCTGGCAGCTATGAGCTTCTCGCCAAAAGAGATAGCAGCTTCTATACAAAAGCACATCCCCGACTTCACCATAGATTACAATCCCGACTTCCGCCAGGCGATAGCCGATGGCTGGCCAAAAAGCATAGATGACGCTGCCGCACGTGCAGACTGGGGCTGGAAGAACGACTTCGACCTCGACAAAATGACCGCAGATATGCTGCTGCATTTGAAAGAGAAGATGATGCAGGTAGCATAAAACTTTCTTATAAAACGCAAACATAGCAAAAGGCCGCAGCGATCGCTACGGCCTTTTGCTTGCGTAGCAGTGATAGTTACATTTTTATATTCCCTTCTATCGAGTCATCCAGGGTTTGGCCCATAATAGCGCCTGCTACCATCTTGGCAAATGCCACCATAGTACCATGCTTGGTATCCCAGTAGTAGCCGCTCTCCGGCGCTACCTTAATGACCGTAATGCGGGGATCGTCCTTGCCTTCGGTGAACCATGTTTTTACCAGCGGTTGCCATAATTCTTCAATTTTGGCCTTGTCGCGGCTGATGGTTGCACGGCCAAAAAGGCTCATAAAATCGCTGTGCCGGCTTCCCTGGAAGAGTAGTTGCACATACGGATTACTGCCTATCTCTTCATTCTTGTGGCTGTCATCTGCACTCAGGAACCAGATATTGCCCTGGTCATCCACCTTTTGCGCCGACATGGGCCTGGTGGCAAAT
>CAIVKT010000621.1 GCA_903906615.1 uncultured Bacteroidota bacterium
AGACGGACACTATAAAGGATAAAAGCACAATAGAAGAAACCATCAGCAAGTACAAAGCAAAATACCCCGGCTGGGATATACTGGCTATATCGGCAAGGAAGCAGGAGCACACAGACCAGATCATGCCGCTCATTTTAAAGCACCTGCCCGAAGGGTTTGCGTTTTACCCGGACGACAGTATCAGTGACCGCTCTGAGCGCTTCTTTGTGGCGGAGATGATACGGGAGCAGATATACGCCTTGTATGACGAGGAGATACCGTACCATACTGCTGTGCTGATACAGGCGTTTGAAGAGAAGACAACACTGAATGTGATCAAGGCGGATATAATAGTGAGCCGCGAAACGCAGAAGATGATACTGCTGGGCAAGGGCGGTAGTATGATCAAGCAACTGGGCATCAACTCGCGCAAGGTGATGGAGGAATTCTTAGACAAAAAAGTACACCTCGAATTATTTGTAAAGGTGCGCCCCAAGTGGCGCGACAACGAAAACTACCTGAAAGAGTATGGGTATAATTGATGAGCGCCATGTTGTTATTCAGCCTGTAAACGCGGACTGGTACGGTCACAAAGTAGCAGCGCTGGATATGCTGCGGCTGGACCTGCTGCACCCCATAGTATCGGGCAATAAATGGTACAAGCTGCGCCTCAATGTGCAACATGCTATAGATGCAGGTTACAAGACTATAGTCACGCCCGGTGGCGGGTATTCCAATCACCTGGCAGCGACTGCGGTTGCCGCAAAGCTGTTCGGGCTAAAGGCCATAGGGGTGGTGCGCGGCAGGTATGATGTTTTGACCCCCACGCTCGAAGCCTGCAGGGCAAACGGCATGGAACTGATATTTGTAACGCAGGAAGATTATGCCAACCGCCACCAGCCCGACTGGGCAGCAAAACTGGTAGATAAATTTGATGAGCTGTTCATGATACCCGAAGGTGGGGCTAATGAGTGGGGCAGGGCAGGGGCAGGGCTTATAGACAGGTTCATCAGCAGCAGCTATACACATATTGCAGTATCGGTAGGCACAGGTACTACTATGATAGGGCTGCGGAATAAGCTGGATAATAAACAGGAGATACTTGGATTTGCACCTATGAAGCAGGGTTCATACCTCAAAGAATATATCCATGAACATGTAAAGCCGGATAAGAACAGCAACTGGCAACTGACCGATGAATGGCACTTTGGCGGCTTCGGTAAATGGAACAAAGAACTGCTGCAATTCATGAACGATTTTTACCGCACCAACGCTATCCCGCTGGATTTGGTCTATACCTCGAAGATGATGTATGGCATAGGCGAAATGCTAAAGAGGGGCGAGTTTGCACCTGATGCGCGCATATTGTGCATACATACCGGTGGCCTGCAGGGGAATAGTTCAGTGCAGGGTGAACTGTGCTATTAGCATAGGTGCTTTTTATAACAATCAGTAATGATGAATGCTGCACCATATAGTGTACTTTATGTTGTTAACGTTCCTTATTTTGTGGTGAAATGGAAGCAATACCGCAAAAACGTAACCGCCTTACTTTATACATTCTTATAGCCATGGCCGCAGGCTTGTGCCTCGGATATGTCCTCAACCTGCATTTTGCCGGTACCGATCCTGTGGCGAGGGACAAGGTCTTAGACTATTTCTCCCTGCTGGCCGAT
>CAIVKT010000622.1 GCA_903906615.1 uncultured Bacteroidota bacterium
GGGAGGTGATGCGCGAGAACGAAGACTACTGCCTGGAACATTACAAACAAGAATTAGCCAAATGAACATAGAAACGATATTTGAAGACGATGACCTTATAATAGTTAACAAGCCTGCCGGCCTGCTGGTGATCCCTGATCGCTATAATGCCATGCTGCCCAGCCTCAACAAGCTGCTCGAAGAAAAGACCGGCCAGCGTATCTGGGTAGTACATCGCCTGGACAAAGACACCAGCGGCGTTATCTGCTTTGCAAAGAACGAGTCTACACACCGCCATCTCTCCATCCTTTTCCAGGAACACGATGTGATGAAGTTTTATGCTGGCCTTGTACATGGCATCGTAACGCCCGAAGATGGCCGTATAGAAAGCCCTATAGCAGAGCATCCAGCCGCTAATGGCAGGATGATCGTGGCCAGGAAGGGCAAGATGGCGATCACCGATTACAAAGTGGCCGAGCAATGGCCGCTGTATGCGCTCATGCAGTTCCAGATACATACCGGCCGCACCCACCAGATACGGGTACACATGCAGTCTATAGGCCACTCGCTGGTATGCGATGAGCTGTATGGCGATGGCAAGCCCTTTATGCTCTCTTCCATCAAAAGAAAGTTCAACCTCTCCGGCAAAGACGAGGAGGAGAAACCGCTCCTCAGCCGCCTGGCCCTCCACGCCTATCGCCTGTCTTTTGTAAAAGAAGACGGCACAGTCATCAATGCCGAAGCGCCCCTGCCCCGCGATATATCAGCCTGCGTAAAGCAATTGAATAAATGGGCGACACCCAAGATGGGCAACTAAGGTTAATTGTGCAAAGGGTTAATTGGTTAAAGAGTACCAATGCTCCATTAAGTTCAGATAATGTCACTCTTTTGGGGCTACAGCACATTTTTACCAATTAACCGTACTTTTGCAGCTGAACTAACGACTATCTACTAACGACTAACGACTAAAAAAGAATGACCTCACACATCAATATACAAGTAGAGCTGGCCGAAGATAAAATGCCCGAATCCATACAATGGACCGCACCCGATGGCGGCGTACCCGAGCCACAAAAGGCCAAAGCCATACTCCTCGGCCTGTGGGACGGCGAAGAAAAATCGGCCCTGCGCATAGACCTCTGGACGGGCAAAATGATGGTGGACGAGATGAACGACTTCTTTTTCCAGACCTTCCACGGCATGGCCGATACCTACCTGCGCGCCACCAAAAACACTGCCCTTGCTACCGAATTGAAGGAATTTGCCACCTCCTTCCTCAAAAAAGCATCAGCAGCCCTCGAAGCCGAAGATAAAAAAGGCTAATACCCTCATTTACACATTCGGGAAATTCTCGTTTTCACAGCCGCCCGGCACATGAGTTATCAGTAACTTTGCGGCTCTTTCATGCAACGCCCATATACTATAGCATTGGTGGGAAACCCCAATAGCGGGAAAAGCTCCCTGTTCAATGTGCTTACCGGCCTCAACCAGAAGGTGGGCAACTTTCCGGGCGTTACTGTTGATAAGAAAACCGGGGTTTCCCGTATATCTGATTCCCTCTCTGCCAATGTCATAGACCTGCCCGGCACCTATAGCCTATACCCAAAGAGCGAGGACGAGCAGGTAACCTATGAGGTACTGCTGAACCAGGAAAATGCGCTCCGCCCCGATCTCATCATCGTGATCGCCGATGCGGCCAACCTGAAGCGCAACCTCCTCTTCTGCTCCCAGATCATAGACCTGAAGATACCGGTAGTCATGGCCCTCACTATGATGGACATAGCCCGGCAAAAAGGCATCACCATAGATACCACAGGGCTGGAACGTGCAATGGGGGTGCCGGTAGTGCCCATCAACCCGCGCCGCAGCAAGGGCATAGCCCAGCTCAAAAAAGCCATAGCCGATATACAGCAAACCCGCCCGCAGCCACAACCCGACTTTATAGACATCCCCACACTTGCAGGCCCGTGGCTGCAGGAGGTGAAAGACCTGTGCAACCTCGAGAGCAATTATGCCGCCCTGCACGTGGCCTGCAACTATACCGGCCTGCGCCACATCAATGCCGCACTGCGTATACAGATAGGTTCCCTGCTGGGCGAGGCGGGCTTTCATAAGGCGCGTATGCAGGCCGGGGAGATCATGCAGCGCTATAAGAAGATAGACGGCGTGATGCAGCAATGCGTGGTGGTGGATAGCCCCATGAAGAGGATGGTGGCCAGTGAGCGGATAGACAAGGTGCTGCTGCACCCGGTATGGGGCAATGCGGTACTGCTACTCGTACTGTTCCTACTCTTCCAGGGCATCTTCTGGCTGGCCCGCTATCCTATGGACTGGACGCAACAGGCATTCGCGTGGCTCGGCAGCTCTCTTACCAGCATATTACCTGCAGGTCTTGTTGCCGATCTGCTCGTCAATGGCCTGCTCGCCGGTATCAGTGGTATAGCCGTGTTTGTGCCGCAGATCATGATCCTGTTTGGCCTCATCACTATCCTGGAAGACAGCGGCTACATGGCCCGTATCAGTTTCCTTACCGATCGCATCATGCGCAGTGCGGGGCTCAATGGCCGCTCTGTTATGCCGCTCATCAGCGGTATGGCCTGCGCTGTACCCGCCATCATGGCTGCACGCACCATACAAAGCAAGAAGGAACGCCTCATCACCATCATGGTCACCCCGCTCATGAGTTGCTCGGCGCGCTTGCCCGTGTACACCATCCTCATTGCGCTGGTGATTCCCGATAAGTTGTTCCTCGGCCTCTTCAACCTACAGGGGCTGGTGCTTATGGGGCTATACCTGCTGGGCTTCTTCATGGCGCTGCTGGTAGCCAAGGTGATGAACTATATCATCAAAACTAAGGAACGTACTTTCTTCCTCATGGAGCTGCCCGTGTACCGCGCCCCCCGCTGGAAGAACGTAGGTATAACCATGGTGCAGAAGGGCAGGATGTTCATTACAGGTGTGGGTAAGATCATCATTGTGTTGTCGGTCATACTATGGGGGTTGGCTACCTTTGGCCCGCCATCGCAGATGCGGGCTGTAGAAGATAAATACACCGCACTGCTCCATGCGCACCCCGAACAAAAGACTGAAATAGAGCACCAATATGCAGGGGCCAAACTGGAACATTCTTTTGCGGGTATGATGGGCCACGCCATAGAGCCGGTCATCCGCCCGCTGGGCTACGACTGGAAGATAGGCATAGCCCTCATTACCTCCTTTGCCGCCCGCGAAGTATTTGTAGGCACTATGGCCACCCTCTACAGCGTAGGCGATGCCTCGGCAAGCAAACAAACACTGCAAGACAAAATGCGCGATGCCCGGCGCGAAGACGGCACACCCGTCTACACGCTGGCCGCAGGCCTCTCCCTCCTTATTTTTTATGTATTTGCGATGCAGTGCATGAGCACCCTCGCCATTGTGCGCCGCGAAACCAATAGCTGGAAATACCCGGCCATACAATTCCTGTATATGTCGGGCATAGCCTATTTCTCGGCATTACTGGTGTACCAGTTGTTTAAATAAATGATCCTGGAATTAATTATGAATCGCCGTAGGGGCTGGCTTGCCCCCGCCCTCCTCGCGTAGGTCACGCCACCTGCAGATAATCCGCCCAAAAGAAATCCAC
>CAIVKT010000623.1 GCA_903906615.1 uncultured Bacteroidota bacterium
AAAGACAATGCGCTGATCAAAGACCTTTCGGGTAATGGGCTAAGAGCTATCTTTTCAACGCCTATACTCGGCAACTATCACCCGCTTACTATACTTAGCTATGCTTTCGATTATGCGGCTGCCGGTATGGCACCGTGGCTATACCATTTGGACAGCCTGATACTGCATTGCATTGCCACCGTGCTTGTGTACTGGCTGGCACTGCAATTGTTTAAACGCCCTATGGCTGCGGCTGTAGCTGCCTTGCTGTTCGGGCTGCACCCTATGCACGTGGAGTCTGTGGCGTGGCTATCGGGCAGGAAGGATGAGCTCTGTGCCATATTCTATGTGGGCGCTTGTATCACTTATGTGTATCAAAAGAACATTGCAGCGC
Source organism: uncultured Bacteroidota bacterium (assembly GCA_903906615.1). Classification (GTDB taxonomy): domain Bacteria; phylum Bacteroidota; class Bacteroidia; order Chitinophagales; family Chitinophagaceae; genus Nemorincola. The sequence goes on from CAIVKT010000623.1 coordinate 374, forward strand.
TCTCCAAATCAAGGTCAACCATGTTGTATGCTTTGACGCTCCTGCTCTTTGTCTGCGCTCTATTATCCAAGCCGGTAGCCGTAACGCTACCTGTTTCGCTCCTGCTTATAGACCAGCTTCAAAACCGCAAATGGAATGCCCGCTCTGTACTTGAGAAAGCGCCCCATTTTCTTTTGGCTATTGCGTTTGGTATAATTGCTATATCTGCACAACATGCTTTTGGCGCGGTAGGGGCCCATCAACGTTTCCACTATAATGCGCTCGACCGGTTGGCTATTGGCAGTTATGCGCTTGCCGTGTTCCTGGCCAAAGCAGTAGTACCTGTTCACCTGCATTGTTTTTACCCCTACCCTGTGATGCACGATGGCTTGTCCTTCATTTGCTATGCTGCAATACCTGCCATTGCCATACTCGTTTTTATTGCATGGAAGCTGGGACGGGGCAATAAGATCATAGTATTCGGGCTGTTGTTCTTTCTCATCAATATTGTTTTGCTGTTACAGTTCGTGCCGGTGGGCGATGCGATAGTTGCGGAACGCTATACCTACATACCCTACATAGGATTGTTCTTTATTGCCGGCTGGTATGTCTCCTATCTTTTAGAGAAAAAAGATATTATAGGCAAGCCGGTACTGGCCGTGGCAGCTCTTTACCTGCTGTGGCTCGGCATACTCAGCAAAGAACGATGTGCAGTATGGTATGACTCTGCCACGCTATGGAGTGATGAGCTTAGCAAGCAACCTGATAATGAAACAGTGGCTTACAGCAATCTTTCCGCATATTATTTTGATGTATGGAACACGAGCAATGACCGGGCCGAAAGGCATGTGGCTTATGACTCCGCCCTGTACCTGTTTCAAAAGTGTGTGGAACTGATGCCGGATAGCTCAGCGTCTTACCAGGCGCTGGGTATGCTTCGCTACGCCAGGCATGATGTACCTGCTGCTGTTGCATACTTTGGCACATCGGTGAGGTTAAACCCAACAGCGGAAGCGCACAGCAATTTCGGCAACTTCCTGGTTCTGGCAGGCATGCCGGACTCTGCGCTGCTGCAATATGACACAGCATTATCGCAAAATCCCGACCTGTTCAACGCATCCCTCGGGCGGGGAAAAATACTGATCAGGAAGAACCGCTTTACAGAGGCTATGAGCGACCTGAACGCAGCCAGGGCGCTGAACCCGGACTATGCAGAAACGTACTATGAGCGCTCCTTCTGCGACACAGCCATCATCAATAAAACAGTGGCGCTTAAAGATGTGGAAACAGCTTTATCGTTGGGTTATACGCACGTGGACTCTACTTATTATAGCTTGCTGAAGCGGTAGTAGTTAAACAGTTCTCAAAAGATGTTTACTGTTTTACAATTTTCGTTACTGTCTTTTGTCCATCTGCACCTGTTATTGCGAGCATATATATTCCGGCAGGCAATGACTGCATAGGGATGCTGTTATGGCCTGCGTTCAACACGCCTTGCTGCATTACCTGCCCGACCGCATTCTGTAACCGGTAAGTAGTTTCGTCACCGTTCGGCATAACCTGTCCATTTGCAGAATAATCTACATAAAGGATATCATTTGCGGGGTTCGGATATATATGAAATGGCTGGACAGTAGCGGCATTCACTTGTAAACTGGTAAGCGGGAGCGTATCTATTACCTGAATATTTGCATATACCGTTTGCATGCAACCGGCCGGCGTAGTGTATGTATACGCAACGGGAATCAGCCCGCTACCCCCACTGCCAATTGATGCCGTGAAGGCACTGATCGGATCAAATGTACCGGAGGTGGTGATGGTGGGTTCAGGTACACCATGGCCTGCAATCACCGGAAGCGTGGGCCAACTGAACGTGCCTCCCGGGCCACAAACGCCGGCAACAGAGGATAGGGGGAAAGGAGGTACAGTAGCATATACGGTATCAGGAAGAGAGGAAGCACAGACGCTGCTTGCGGGCACTATGCTTATATCGTCAACGCCAATAGCCCTTATATTACTGAGTGGACCGGCAGCATCCGAGTCATCCCAAATAGAACCCTGAATAAAAAGTGTGCTTGCGCCCGGAGGCCCGTTATAGGTAACAGTAAGCGTGTAATAATGCCACAAGAAGCTATCAGGAACAACATTAAATTCAGCCAATGCAGTGAACCCGGCGGGCATAAAATTTGTCGGAACGTCGGTAGTCCCTATCAGCGGGTAAGTGCTGCCGACAGCAAACTGTAGGTGGGATGCTATATTATCGAATGGGCTGGCGAGGGCTGTGTCCATGTATAAATCATGCACTGTCCTGCCCACTAATGAAGCATAAGCAGGGTTGGTCAACGGAGAATCGGCTGTCGGGCCTCCCAATAACCCCCAAAAACTAATGGTATATTGTTGCCCTGAATCCAATGGCACAGACAGCTGCTCCTGTATGCCTGTGCTGAACCATGTGGTAGCACTTACATAACCATCGTAGAACAATACATAATGATCATTAGAAGGCGGGCTCAACGGATGAACAACGCCATTTATAAAATAGTAGTAATTGGGGATCAAAAACTCAGTTCCATAAACCGATGTAGAAGCATCGGTAGCTAATAAAAAGGAAACTCCATTAACAGGTGTCCAGCAATTTTCACCAACGAGGTTAAAGCCAGATGAGCCGGGTACCATCAGACTTTCGAAACCGCCGTTAGTCACCAGGTTGCAAGCAGTAGGCACACAATTCACATCGCCTACGAAAACATAAACATAAGTGATGTTGCCTTCTGTGCCTAACGAGTTTACAGGAATATACCTTAATAATTCTACTCCAAAATCAGTACCACCCGCTGTATAAGTTACATTAGTGCCTACGCCACCTGAAGACGCACTTACCGTACCTGTGCCTGTAACCACTTCGAGACATTTGAAAGTAGCGCCAGATATGGTAGATAAAGCAGTTCCCGCACTTCTGTCGTTGTCTAATATCGTGGTGCCTAATGAGGGGCCACTGATCTGCACCGAACCACCTGAAACCGTAGAAAAAGCATAGGTACCTGTGTTTGTGATACCATCATTAAAACCGACCACCTGTGTGCCCGGGCACACAGAACCACCGTAACTTTGGGCATTCAGGTTTGCAGCGTTGCCGAATGTGGTCAACACCTTGTAGCCAATATCGCATAATACCTGGCGCTCTTCAGGTGTGAGGTAACGCTTCATCACTCCGGGATTAAGGGTAGCGCTGTAGCCTCCGAGGGCCGGACTGGGCGACTCATTGCTCATCACAAAATACTCACCGTTGTCGGTAACACAAGCGGGGCAAAAGCCTGATGGCACATAACATTGGTCATCAAAATGATTCAGCGAGCCTCCTTTTTCAAAGCACGCAGGCGTATAAACAGGTATAGGTGTGCCAAAGCCGCCGAGATATTGCAAGGCATCGATGCAGACCGTAGTATCCGTCTCACCTGTAAGAGCATAAACCCCTGTTGCGCAACCGGGGGCAGAGGTACCGCCGGGCGAAAGAATAGTATTTGGAACAGATGCGGCGGCAGGGTTAAAACTATATTGATACAGATCGCAACCTGATGCCGTGCCTGTGATCAATGGGACAGAAGACGCGGTTTGCAAATTAAGGTCGTAACGGCTGTAATATTGATAGGCAGCAGGCATAGGGGGCACATTGTATATATCAAAGACAGACCTGCCGTTATAATCAATAAGGCTGCAAAAACCCATTACATGCATCATTTCGTGTAAGGCCACGGTATACATATCGGCTTCACCGATAGCAGGCGGGGTTGTCAGATCAGTATGCCAGGAAACAGAGCCGCCAAAATTCAGTGCAATAGACCCATGAAAATAGATCGAAGCGCCGGTAGTGATGCCGGTAGTGCCGCCCCCTGAGGTAGCAGTGGGTGGGGCTATATTTTTGAAAGCATCCACGCCAGAATTGAGTGTTTCCCATACCGTATTATCAGCAATACCGGATGCTGTGAAAGAGCGTGGGATATTGAAGAAAGGAGTGGCTACGCCCAATCCATCTGTAAGGCCACCCCTTATCCATATATTCACCGTTTGCCCGGTGGTGGTGCAGGGTGAGGGAACAAAGTTGGCAATGTCGGTAAGCACCTGGCACAATACATTTAGCCGTGCAGCCTGCGTAGCATCAGTAGCGTAGAGATCCATACCGCAGCCAGCCTCCAGGTATATCCTGAAATAACCGGGCGTGCAACCGGTATATGCCCTGGTGGATGCGGATGAAGGCGGGGCCGAAGCAGCACCTGCTAACCTGCTTTCAGTATGAAGCCTTGTAACATCATCTACAGCAAGCTGGTTGAGTGTGTATTGGTGGCCGAACCTGTCGAAAACGACATCAAAGTGGCCTCCGGGCGTTTCATGGCCTGATCCGGGCTGAAATTTCTGAGCACGGGTATTTGTAATAAAAAGTATGCCGCAGCATAAAAGAAGAAAGGATAGGGTGTGTTTCATTTTTATGTTTTAAAAGTTGATGAACCTTTACTAAAACTACTTACCCCCGACTCTTATTCTCTCTATCTCAGCAATGTAATATTACCCTGGTGGTGTTCCCTTTGCCCGTCTTTGAAGGTGGCATCAATGATGAATACATATACGCCTTCGGGCTGTGGTACATCGTTCAGGCGGCCATCCCAGCCACGGCCATCGAGGCTTGTGGAGGTGAAGATGAGTTGGCCCCAGCGATTGAATATCTGCATACTGAATGTAGTAAGCCCACCGGTAAGCAACTGGCGCGGGAAGAAGTAATCATTCAACCCATCACCATTTGGCGTAAAGACATTAGGAATGTTCATGTAGCAATCGTTGCGCACTTCGATGGTATCAGAAGATGTACAGCCGTTTACAGTAGCCATGGCATAATAAGTACCCGGCTCCACAACATTTATCTGCTCCGATGTTTGCCCGGTACTCCACAGCCAGCTTGCACCTGCTATGGACTCCCTGTTGCCAATAGCTATAGCCTCGCTGCCGGGGCATATAGATGTGTCGGAACCGAGGTATACATTGGGGTGGCCAAAGATGGTGAATGTAGCGCTGGCGCTGGTATCGGGGCAGGCCCTGTATAATGCACGGACAGTTACCGTATGCGTGCCTTCGCCATCAAAAACGTGCAGCACAGGGTTCACACCTTTTATGCTGTCGCCATCGCCGAAAGACCATACCACACCGGTATTGCCGAGGTCGGAGAATATCCCGTCATAGGTAATTGATGTGCCTTCGCAGATAGTGGTATCGGTAGCAGTAATGCTGATAGCGCTGATAGAATCGACCGCCAGTGTTTCTTTTACAGTATCGTAGCAGGGTACATAGTTGCTCACTGCCAGCATTACATTGTACACACCGGTATTGTTGTAGGTATGTGTCACATCCCTGGTGTGGTCCGTGATCTCATCGCCAAATATCCAGGTATAGTTGAGGCTGGTACCGGTGGAGGTGTTGGTGAATACCACAGGACTCTTCTGGCAAACGTATGCTGTAGGATCGGAAGTGAAACCGGCATTGATCAGGTTGGTGAGTGTAACGGATTCCGTGGTATCGGCGATGCACTTTGTGTTGGTGATGTTCAATACAATATTATACGTACCGGGTGAGTAGTATATATGCGTAGGGTTTACTGCAGTAGAGCTGTCGCCATCGCCAAAGCTCCAGATGTATGTAAGATCGGATGCCGGCCATGAAGAGTTGGTACAATAGAGTGTATCGCCTTTACAGTTCTGGCCTATAGTGAAAGAGAAATCAGGAATGATGGGCGGAGCCTTTAATGTGATTGGCCCCAAAACATTGGACACACATACGCCGCCCGTGCGGGCTACAAAGTTATCGTAAGCGCCCTCGCATAAGTCGTAGATAACAGCTGTGCTGTCTGCACCTATAGCGAAACTGAGCGGCGGCTGCGCCGTACCATTGAAGTTGTAAGTGATGGTATCTGTTTCCCCCGGATGCAGGCCATGCAGGGTAACAATGCCATTGCAGAAGCCGCACTTGGTAGGGTTAGTGAACGTAACCGACCGCATAGTGAATGGGGGCACGGTGAGGTCTACGGGGCCGAGTGTGTTAGATACACATATGCCACCAGTCTTTGCAACGAAGTTATCGTAAGTGCCTGCACAGAGGTCTGTGATCGTAACCGAACTGTCGGCCGGTATTGTAAATACAACCTGCGGCTGTGCGCCACCATCCTTGGTATAGGTAATGGTATCTGTTTCGCCGGGGTGCAGGCCATAAAGCGTAACCGTACCATTGCAGATGCCGCAATAGTCAGGGTTGGTATGATCGAGGGCGCGCATGGTGAATGGCGGCACAGTAAGCGTTACAGGGCCAAGTGTATTGGATACGCAGACACCCGCAGTATGGGCTACGAAATTGGCGTAAACACCTTCGCAAAGGCCGGTAAGCGTTACAGTGCTGTCGCTGCCTATGAACTGCACCACAGGTGTTTGCGCAGCGCCATTGTAGGTATAATGTATCGAGTCTGTTTCGCCGGGATGCAGGCCATGGAGTGTGATGGTACCGTTGCAGATGCCGCAATAGTCAGGATTGGTGAATGTGATGGAGCGCATAGTAAATGGCGGCACCGTAAGCGTAACAGGGCCGAGCGTATTGGATACACAAGTACCACCGGTATGGGCTATGAAATTGGCATAAACACCTGCGCAAAGGCCGGTAAGTGTGATGGTGCTATCTGTACCTACAAGCGCAACAAAAGGTGTTTGCGCTGCGCCACCATAAGTGTAATGTATAGAATCGGTTTCGCCGGGGTGCAGGCCATGGATGGTAATGGAGCCGTTGCAGATACCGCAGTAGTCGGGATTAACGGACGTAAGCGAGCGCATGGTGAAAGGCGGCACCGTAAGCGTTACAGGACCGAGCGTATTGGATACACAGGATGCACCTGCGTGCGCAATAAAATTGTCGTATACGCCAGCGCAAAGGCCGGTGAGCGTTGCTGTACTATCTGTGCCTACAGTAATGTGAATAGGAGTTTGCAGTACGCCACCGTAGGTGTATGTGATGGTATCGGAGCCACCGGGGTGCAGGCCATATATGGTGATGGTGCCATTGCAGATGCCGCAGTAAGAAGGATTAACTGAGGAGAGGGCGCGCATAGTGAACGGCGGCACGGAAAGCGTTACGGGGCCGAGAATATTCGAGATACAATCTCCATCGGTATTGGCTGTAAAGCTGGTGTAGGTACCTGCGCACAGGCCGGTGAGCGCTATGGTGCTATCTGTGCCAATGGTACGTACTACGGGTGGCTGAGAGACACCATCTATGGTGTAATTGAGTGTATCTGTCTGGCCGGGATGCAGGCCGTAGAGTGTAATAGAGCCATTACATATGCCACAGAATATGGGATTCACCGAAGTGAGGGCACGCATAGTGAATGGCGGGTTGGTGAGGGTCAGCGGGCCTGCTACCGGCGACACGCAATAGATGCCTGTGGACGCAGTGATGCCCGTGTAAACGCCCGCAGACAAACCGGTAATGGTTACAGTGCTGTCGGTAGCTACGGTGTAAACAACAGGCGCATGTGGCACACCATTGTAAGTATAATTTATTGTATCGTGCGCACCGGGAGTGAGGTGGTACAGTATGATCTTACCATCATTGTTGCCGCAATAAGTAGGCGAAACAAAAGTAGGTGTGAGCGCCGGTGTTGCAGGGACTGCGAGCGTTATAGTAGTGAACGCACTGCATGCGCGACCCGGAGATGAGTACAAGGTAATGGTATAGCTACCGCCAATAATGCTATCAGTAAATGTGCCGGTGGCGGCAGGGAATGTCTGCACAGTATCCGTACCGGCAGAAACATCTACGAGCCAGGGGCTTCCCGAACCCGCAGGCACAATAGATATCGCCCCTTTCTTAGTACATGATGCAGCTGATAGTATGGTCGCAGTAACCGTAGGCTGCGGTGATATGGTGATGGTATATGCCAGTGTCTGCTGCCCAGCCAGCGGGCAGTTGTTATCTGCATAAGTTACATAAAAGGTATAGACACCGGGGGCTGTGCCGACAGATGTCCACGAGAAGGTAGCGTGCGGTGTTGGCGTGCCGTTGCCGGTGACCACGAAAGTAGCGCCTGTGGGCAAGCCAGCCGCAGTAACAGTGATGTCGTTTAGGGCATCTGATTCAGTAGGGTTAAGATGCAGTGCGAAGGCACCCGAATTGGCGCACATATGAAAATGCGTGCTATCGTCGATAGTACCGCCGGTAGCGCTCGTAAAGCCAGCAGATGCAGGTGTATTGGTACAGGTAAGGACGAGGAAGGTCATCTCCCTCTGACTGGTGCCTACCAGGCCACCTGCACGGTGTTCTTCAATGTTGTATACAACAAGTGATCTTTGCAGGGATGGATAAAAAGACATTTGCCCGGTACGCGGATCGAATGAAAATGAAGTTGCGGCCAATGGCGATGTGCCGCTAAAACCGGATAAATAAGTAACAGGGCCACCGGGCGTTGCAGCGTCTGTACCGTTCATTGCGCCAACAAGAAAGAACTTAAGGCTATCGCCATCGGGGTCTATAGCGCCGGGATTGTAATTATCAGTATTATCGGAACAAAAGAATGGCGTGGGTATAACCGTCAGATCCGGGCTGGAGTTGTGGCTGGTACTATTGTCCAGTGTATCTACCAGTTGTATAGAAGTTACAGGAGATCCGGAGATATTGGTAATAGATGTCGCCCTGCCTGCATAAGACCCGCCCATATCGCCGGTGAACAGGAAACGCCAGGCAGTAGAAGGGCCCGAGAAAGTGTAGTTGGCGGAGTAAACAAATTTCTTAATGCCAGGGATAGCGTAGGTAACATTGGTACACTGCGTGAGCAAAAGATCGGGCGGGCAAACGGGCGTTATTTCTACACCTGTAGCAGGGGCTTGTACGGAGAGGTTGATAGTTGTGACGTAGCTGTCGCCGTTGTAAATGTACACTGCAGGTGCATTAGTAGGCAACGCCCCATAAGATGGCAGCGAACTGGAGCCGCAATCGGCATAAGCGATCAATGTTATTTTGTAGGTGTTGCCGCTTACATAGGTGTAGAAGAAGTCCATGCCCACGAGGTGGTTGGCAAAGGAATTGGTGCTTAAGAGCAGCAGTAATGCTGCGAAAATATTTCTCAGGAATGCGGGTACTCTTTTCATAAATGGCTCAACTTTATCAAGATGAATAGTTTGTGTTTAACATAGGCTCGCATCATGTTTGAGTGGTTGATCAGCGATGCTGTTGAGTGGCGCATCTTAGACACTATAAAATTATTACTATTCTTACTCATGGCAAAATAAATCTTCATTAATACGCTACTGAAATCGAGCGTTTCACCCCCAAATAACATTTGCATTAACATAACGTAAAATGGTGCATTATATTCTACTTCTGCGGATTAATGTTGGTGTAGTTGTTTCAGGCAATCCTCATTCGCTTTAAAGCTATGGCGGTAAAAAAAAACCGCCAGAGGAGTAACGTCGAAGGCACTAATACAAAGATCACCAGCACAAGCCTTTTGGCTAAAGCCGGACTTATTCTTTACTCACCCCGGCCTGAAGGCATGGGCAACTGATGTTGCCTGGTAGCAGCATACTCTCTTTGTTACATAAGCATTCCCCCAACGTCATAATTAAGGATTTTTTTCGCGAAATAATCTCCCCTTTGTGGTTCACACTGTTCCTTAAGCCAGAGATTGCGCCTACCCCTTTCTCTCCCCATAGCTACCGGGAAGGCCTGCCCCAATGGGGAATTCCCATAGCGAGTATTGACCGGAACTTCCTAAAAGCGAACGTCCCGGGGAAGACCGGGACGTTCGTAGATTTTATCTGAACAAGTATTACCTCAGCAGGGTTACGTTGCCCTGGTGGTGCTCTATTTGTCCGTCTTTGTAAGTAGCATCGATCATGTACACATACACGCCTTCGGGCTGTGGCACGCCGTTGAATGAGCCGTCCCATCCGCGGCCGTCTGTGGCTGTGGTTTCGTACACCAACTGGCCCCAACGGTTGTAGATGTTCATCTTGAAGGTGGATACCCCCTTAGTGAGCATCTGGCGCGGGAAGAAGAAGTCATTGGTTCCGTCATTGTTTGGCGAGAATACGTTAGGTATGTCCATGTAGCAATCTTTCTGCACCAGAACGGTATCAGAAGCAGAGCAGCCATTGATGGTTACTACCGCAGAGTAAGAGCCTGGTTTTACCACGTTTATGGATGGCGATGTTTCACCTGTGCTCCATAGCCATGATGCTTTGGAATTGCTTTCATTTACCTCATCCACCAGTGTGAGGGCATTGCTGCCCGGACACATAGACAGATCGGGACCGAGATAGATGCTCGGATTGGCGAACACATTAACGCTGCGACTGATCGTCTTTTCAGGGCAAGACCTGTACTTAACATCCAGCGTCACGGTAAACGGAGTCTGCACATTCTCATAAGAATGGATCACAGGGTTCACATTCACAATGGCATTGCCATCCCCGAATGCCCATGAGTACAACGTATCGCCAATGTTGGAGAATATACCGGTGAAGGTAATATCCTGGCCCTGGCACAGTACGCTGTCTGTAGCTGCTATGGATATGACACTATTGGAGTCAACAGAGATATACTGCACCGATGTATCGTAGCAAGGTATGTCTGTAACTGCTACCAGCGTTATTGCATACTTACCTGTATTGTTGTAGGTATGCGTAGGGTTGATAACAGGAGTAGTGTTGTTATCCCCGAATGACCACAGGTAAGTAGGCGGCGCCCCTGAATAAGGATCGGCACCGGTAGACAAGTTGGTGAACGTAACCGGCACACCCTGGCATACATACGGCTCAGGAGTATAGGTAAAGTTGGAATGCACAAAGTTGTTGAGCGTGAAGGTAGCCTTGGCGCTGTCATTACACTTTGTATTGGTGATGTACAATACCGCTGTTTCTGTATTGGCTATGGTATAGTCGTATACGTGCTGCGGGCTGGTAGCAAAGCTGGTAGCGCCATCGCCAAAGACCCAGAGGTAAGTAAGGTCTGATGCCGGCACAGACAGGTTGGTAAATTGTACTGTATCGGCACGGCAACCGAAATGGAATGCTGTATCGAAAGCAGCCTTGATCGTTGGCGTATCCAGGGAATGCGGCGGCAGGCTGTCTATACATACACCTGCAGTATTCACTACTATATCTTTATAGGAGCCACTGCACAAGCCCGATATCACTACCATACTGTCTGAAGTCACGAAGTAAGAGGTCTGGTACCTCGGGCTACCCACGGGTGCAGCCAACTGGTAGGATATGGTATCGAGCTGACCCGGATGCAAGCCAAACAGTGTATCCACTCCATTACAGAACCCGCACTTCGTAGGATTGGTATAGCCAATAGCGCGGAAGACAAACGGCGGATTGACGAGGGTTGCGGTGACATTGTTGGTATGGCAATAACCTTCTATGGCGTATATGCCCGTGTACGAACCTGCAAGCAGGTTCTTTATTGTATCGGTACCGACCGACGAGACTATGAACGGCTGCTCCGGTTGTAGCACACCCGCAGCTGTGAACACTGCCGTATCGGGGTTGCCTACAGTGAGGCCGTAAAGGATAATGTTACCATCCTTGGCGCCGCAATAAGTAGGGTTGATCGATGAAACCGTAATAGAGAACGTAGGTACCGGCACTATCAATGGAATGCTTTTGCTACACTGGCCACCTAAGGATGTAAAGATAGTTACGGAGTCCATACCCGGCGCCAATGTATCAAGGAATGCAAGCGAGTCATTTGTAAATACCTGGAAAGTATCTATGATCCCAGTTGAACCCATATCCTTAGAGACCTTTACTGTCCATGGTTTGCCTGTGCCACCGGGGAAAATTTTCACAACCCCTTCAGTGGCACATGTGGCATTGGTCACTAATGAATCCCTGATGGTAGGCACCGGTAGAATGGTAACGGTGATGGCCGAAGTTTTAGCACCTACGAGCGGGCAGTTGTTATCCTGGTAGCTCACATAGAATGTATAAGTGCCGGGTGTAGCCGTAGCTGTATTGATGTTGAATACGCCATGCGGGAAAGGCGTATTGTTTGCGGTAACATTGAATGAAGAGCCAGGAGGCAGGCCGGTAGCTGTGATGGTGATGTCAGCAGTATCGCCGGGCTCAGAACCATCAAAGTAGAGGGCCATGATACCTGTATTGCCGCAAACGACGTATTGGGTACTATCGCCATTGAGCGTACCCGGACCTGTACCTACGGAATCCACGTGATCGCCAATTGGCGCCTGGGCCGAACAAGTCGTCAATACGAGGAAGGTCATTTCGCGCTGCATAGAACCCACCATAGCGGGCTTTACAAGGGCATCAGCCAGTATCTTACGTATGCGGTTATTGGCATTGTCGGTTAGGTATACATTGTGTGAAGGATCGGTAACCAGGAACAATGGCCTGTTCATTGTTGCCAGTACCGGATCGCCGCCATCGCCGGAAAAACTTGCTGCAGTAGTACCGGCAAGTGTATAGATATAACCCACAGGCGTTACTTCCCGTATAGCGTTATTGCCCTTATCTGTGATCAGCACATTGCCATTCACATCTTTATACATATCCGTAGGCGAGCGAAGCTGTGCCGTGGTAGCCACCCTACCATCGCCGCTGAAGCCTACAGTAGAACCCGCAAAGGCATTCATAGTACCGGTGCCGGTATTGATATAGCGTATCTTGTTATTACCCGCATCTGCGATAAAAAGGAAGTTGGTGGTATTATCCCAAAAGAGGCCCCAGGGGTTATTCACCAGGGCAGAAGTAGCAGTACCCGGATCTACACTAGTACCGGCAACCCCTGTACCTGCGATAGTGGAGATAACATGCGGAATGGCAGCTGCGATCTTGCGGATGCGCTGGTTACCGTTATCAGAGAAGTATATATTTCCTGCAGCATCCGCAGCCACACCTATAGGGTGGCTCAATTCTGTTGGATGTATCTCGCGTATCTTATTGTTACCGTAATCGGTGATATATATATTTGAATTTGCATCCACATACACCGTATTAGGGTGGTTCACCTCGGCAGAAGTAGGCACGCTACCATCTCCCGAAGAGCCGGCTATACCTAAGCCTGCAATGGTAGAAATATACCCACAAGTGTTTACTTTACGGATCAGTTCGTTTGTATTATCTGCGATGTATATATTACCAGCAGCATCGCCATATACACCCGTTGGAAACGATATACCTACTCCGGGAGATGTAGCTAAAGTGTAGTCGCCACCATATAAGGAAGTTCCATCTCCTGCAAAATCGGCAATTGTACCTCCGGCTATGTTTATTTTACGTACGCGGTTGTTGTTGGCATCTGCAATGTATAAGGAGTGGGTAGTCGTATTGAGGTAAAGCCCCGCAGGGTAATTGAATTTAGCCGTTGTGATGAGGCTGCCATCGCCTGCATAACCAGCAGTGCCATTGCCAGCATAGGCATATATGACTCCTGTAGCGAGGTTGAGTAAACGGATAGCGTTATTGCCTCCGTCGGCGATGTACAAAGTATCGTTGCCGGCGGTTATTGCCACGGCTGTAGGGTTGTTCAGCTCAGTAGGCGCTACCTTGCGGATGCGGCTGTTGTTGGGGTCTGATACCAACACATTGCCTGTAACATCCACGCACAAGAAGGAAAGGCCGGTATTGAACCTTCCGGTGGTTGCAATAGGGTCCAGGCCATCTCCGCCATAACCCGGTGCACCGGTAGTATTGCCTGCGATAGTGTATATTTTCTGGCAAGGGTTTACTTCGCGTATCACATTGTTACCTGCATCACCCACATAAATGTTGCCTTGCGCATCAATTGCTACCCCGGTAGGGTTGCTGATCATTGCGCTCGCAGCAGCTGTGCCATCTGGCGAGAAGCCTGCTGTACCGGTACCCACTACCGTATTGATGATACCTGTAGTAAGGTCTACCTGGCGGATACGGTTGTTAGTGGCATCTGCTATATATACAAAGCCATCGCCGGTAGCCGAGTAGGCGAGACCGGCAGGATTGTTCAACTCAGCCCCTATGGCGGGTATACCATCTATGGTATAACCTGCAGTACCATTGCCTGCGATTGTGGTTATAGTGGGCGTACCGGTTGTAGTGATGAGGCGCACGCGCTGGTTATTCACATCTGATACGTATATACCCGCGCCGCTTGGTATAGCCGTGATAGCAGTAGGATTGTCCAATTGTTTGGTACTGGCTGTGCCATCGCCATTGTAGCCTGCCACGCCTGTACCTGCTATAGTAGTGATGGTGCCTGTAGAGGCTATCTTGCGCACTACGTTATTGCCATTATCAGCAAAGTAAATGTTGCCAAAGTTATCTACATCAATTCCCATAGGGCCGTTGAGGCGGGCCAGCGTAGCTGCCGCGCCATCGCCACTGTAACCAGCAACACCGGTAGCGCTGCCTGCTATAGTGGATATAACACCCGCAGGGGTGATCATACGTATCGAATTATTGTCGTGATCGGCAAAGTATATATTGCCTGTAATAGCGCTTTTGCACACACCGCTCGGGTTATGTATATCTGCGCCGGTAGCAGCAGTGCCATCGCCTGTATAACCGTTGGTGCCGGTGCCGGCAATAGTGGTGAGTACACCGCCCACGGCAGCATTGCCATCCCCCTGGTAACCGCGGAAGCCGCCGACATTGCCGGCAATGGTAGATATGAGACCGGTGGTGAGGTTCACCTCGCGTATCACATTATTGCCTGAGTCGGCTATGTACAGGCTGGTGCCATTGAGCGCCAGGCCTGCGGGGCCATTCAGCAGTGCGGCCACAGCCGCGCCGCCATCACCGCAATAGCCTGCAGTGCCTGTGCCTGCTATAGTGGAGATGATGCCGGCGGCGGTGATCTTGCGAACTACATTGTTGCCCGCATCAGAGAAATAAATGATGCCCGTAGGATCCATCACAAAGCCTTTTGGCCTTTTCATAGTGGCCAGTGTTTCAGATGCGCCATCGCCTGTATAGCCGGATGCGCCTGTACCTGCCATGGTATTAATATAACCTAGTGCAGCGAAGCCATCGCCCTTGAAGCCACCAACACCTGTATTGCTGCCTGCTACCGTGGAAATAATACCGCCTACAGCAGGAGCGATCATACGTATCGCATTGTTGCCATAATCTGCAAATACCAGTGCCCCACCCGCAACAGCAGCATCATAAGTGATGCCCATAGGGCCGTTCAGCTCGGCTGAAGCAGCGAGGCCGCCATCGCCGCAATAATTGGCAGTACCGTCACCTGCAATGGTAGTGATGATACCGGAGGCATCGATCATACGAATGCGGTTATTGGCAGAATCGGAGAAATAAATAATACCTGCCGGGTCTATGCACATACCGGTAGGGCCGTGCAGGCCCGCAGTGAGGGCAGGGCCACCATCGCCGCTGAAGGTAGGGGAGCCATTACCGGCTATGGTGGTTATCTCACCAATGGTGTCGTTGCGGTATTCATCTACATTATATACGACTACGGAACGTTGATATGTAGTAGCGTAAAAACAAAGCTGGCCGGTATTGCCATCAAAGGAAAATGTACCTGCAGTTACCGTCAATGGCGTGGCAGCGCTTACAGGCGTAGTAGGTGGCGTCCAGGCAGTACCGATGTAGGTGACAGGGCCACCCACAGCGCCACAAGCCGATGTACCCATAGTTGCCGCTATTAACGCAAACTGCAGGCTGTCGCCTGAAGGCTCCCCAATGGGGTTTACATCATAAAGATCTACAGCGCCGGGGTTGTAGCAACTGGTGGTATTGGCACAAAAGAACGGCGTGGGCAATACAGTAAGAACCGGGCTGGAGTTGTGCTGCCGGGAATTGACCAGGGCATAGTTATCGAGCGTATCTATCAACTGCATAGACCCAAGCGTACCAGGTGAAATGTTTGTTATAGCAGCCGCACGACCGGCACCTGCTCCCGGCCCATTGTTACTGGTATATACAAAGCGCCAGGTACGCGAGTAATAAGGTAGGGTGTATGTGCCGTGGTAATAAAATGCCTTAACACCCGGCGTCGTAAAACCACTACCGTGGCATTGGGTACTCGCCGAATCGCGCGGGCATACCGGGGTTACTTCTTTAAATGAATCAATAAGACACGTAACTGTACCCACATTAGTGGCGGCATCAAAGATACACACCTGCGGCTGCGATGTAGGCAATGTACCGAACGCACTTGCGCTTGCAGGCCCGCAGTCGCCGTACAACACTACAGAGACGGTGTAAGTAAGCCCGCTCGTCCATTTGTAGGTAAGGTCGGCGCCCACAATGTGCGAGGCGCGTGAGCTGAGGCTGAGTAATACGAGGACGGCAGAAAACAGGAGGTTCCGCAGACAGGCTTGTAATGATCTTTTCATAAATGCACTTATAATAATGATGAGTGTAAATAAATAGCTACCAATATAAAACAGACAGTTAAAACACGAATAATGGTTTGCTAAAAGTTAAAATAATTTAGCAAAGGGCTTTAAAATTATGTTTTTTGTGGTTATAAACAATAAAGTATGTGGAATTTTTTTTGTTTTTATTTTATTAATCTATTATTTATTTATAACTCCAAACGAATAGGGAACAGAAATATTAATTAGTGGTTAAAGGGCGATGTTATGTTTTGCATCATTTCGGTGGGCGATGCCCACCGCTCCGGGATTTTGCCCCTTCAGGGCGTAACATCGCGCCACACACGCCACATACGCCCTGAAAGGGCATGGTCTCATAGAATAGGGCATCGCCCTATTAACCGCCACATGCCACCCCTGATGAACAAAACCTTATCACGCCGATGAGCGATGCCCACGCATTATTTCGGTGGGCGATGCCCACCGCTCCGGGATCTTGCCCTTTCAGGGCGTAATATCGCGCCACGCCACTACACCCCAGCGTCATCTTCCCCTTCAGGGCTGCTTATGAATACTTCTTCCCTTTCACACCCTATATTTGCATTACTTTCCACCTTTTAAAACCAAGCGTATGGTACTCAAAGAATTCAGCATAACGGTGCCTGATAAAGGCCAGGTAAATGTGTCTTTTTACCTGCACTTCGATACCCACACTGTGACGGTAGACCAACTGAAGATACGCGCAGATTATGATTGCGGACTGCCGCACCAGGCAAAGCTTGTGTTCGAAACCAGATAGGCTTCTCTTACCTGCACACCAAGATCGTGGATTCTACCAATGTGCCTAAGGTGAACAACGTAGCTACTATTGAATATACCCGTGTGCACAGCAGGGGCACCATAACAGCACGTATCAACTACGCAGGCAGAACTATAGGCACCGGCTTCCAGTTTGAGGCAGAGACCTACTTCAACTTCACACCAAAGTGGTACATATTTGCTGTAGCTGCTTACTCTCCTGATGGCATTATCTTCCCTACCTACCGTTTTGGCCTGTCGCTGGGGCATAACTTCAATAAGGGCTGGGGTGCAGAAATTGGCGGCAGATACCTGCAGGCTGATAGCGGCACCATATACTCCGGTATGCTGGGCATATCTAAAGAGCATAAAGATTTCTATGTGGGCCTGCGTGGCTACATAATGGACTTCGAGCGTCCTACGCAAGACGTGATACTGCCTAACCAAACCAAGATATACTACGCAGGCGTGCTGACCAGCCGTTATTACCTCAACAACCGTAAAGACTTCTTTACGGCACTGATGGGCTACGGGACTGCACCGGATGACTTCAGCCTTGCCTACCAGCTTACACAGCTGTTGACTTACAACACTGTAAGCGTAGGTGCCGGCTATACCAAAACATTACATTACAGAACTACCATCGGCCTGTTTGGCACGTGGTATAATGAAAAGATCGGCATCGGTGATTACAGGAACCAGTATGATGTGTATGCCACGCTGTTGAGGAAGTTTTAAAAGATAAATACCATGGCTAAAAAGCCGCTGTACCATTTATTGTTTGAGCTGGTGAGTTTAAGCGCTTGCAACGGCAGCGCACAGAGCCTTGTATTAGCAGACCACAATACCTCCATTTATAAGATCGTTGTTCCGGCTGATGCCACCAAGCTGGAACAACGATCTGCAAATGTGCTGCAGAAGTACATTCGCCAGGTATCAGGCGCAGAGCTACCCATAGCCATTGAAGGCCGCCCGATCGCCACACCAGCCATATATATAGGGCATACAGCCAAAGCAGAAAAAGTACATCCCGGAAAAATGAAGCAGGAAAGCTACCTGCTGCGCACAGACGGCAAAGACCTGGTGATACTGGGTGGCAGCGGCAAGGGCCTCATCTATGGCGTGTACAATTTCCTGGAAACATATATAGGCTGCAAGAAACTTGCTGATGGCCCGGCGATAGCGCCTTCGCTGCCTAAACTGAATATACCGGCAAGCATCAATGATAAATACCAGCCACCTCTCGAATACCGCGAAGCTTATTACCCTGCCAGCCATGATGCCGAGTACCTGGAATGGAACCAACTGCAACAACTGGATGACCTGTGGGGCATATGGGGCCATTCTTACAATAAGCTGGTGCCGGCACAAACTTATTTTGCCACACATCCCGAATACTATGCCCTCGTAAAAGGCAAGAGGCAACCCACACAGCTATGCCTGAGCAATGAAGATGTGTATAAGATAGTTGTAGCCGAGCTAAAGAAAAGAATGGCTAAAAACCCTGATGCCATTTATTGGTCGGTAAGCCAGAATGATGATAATGGCTACTGCCAGTGCGACCTGTGCCGTGCCACAGACAATGAGCAAGGCAGCCCGGCAGGCTCACTCATTAAGTTCGTGAACAGGGTGGCCGCCAATTTCCCCGATAAAAAGATAACTACCCTTGCCTATGCGTATACGCATAAAGCCCCCAGGAGCCTGAAGCCGGCCACTAATGTGTATGTATTCCTAAGTGATATAGATGCCTACCGCGATAAGCCACTGGCCACAGAAGGTACTGCAGCTACCTTTCGCAATGACCTGAAGGCATGGCATGATGCTACACCTAATATTTTCATATGGGATTATGTAACCGAGTTCACCAACTACCTTGCGCCTTTCCCCAACTTCAATACCCTGCAACCTAACGCACAGTTTTTTACAGACAATGGTGTGAAGGGCATATTCGCTCAAGGCAGCGGCGATACGTACAGTGAGTTTGCAGAAATGAGAAGTTATATCATCGCCAAACTGTTTGAGAACAGCAAGGCTGATGTACACCAGCTCGAAACAGCTTTCTTAAAAGATTATTACGGCCCCGCGGGCAAATACCTGCAACAATACCTGGAGTTGCTTACGGATAAAATGACAGCATCGCACCGCAAGCTGGATATCTATGGCAACCCAATAAATGAATGGAAAAGCTACCTGACACCTGACCTTATTGACCAATACAGCAACCTGCTGGATAAGGCAGAGGGCGCTGCCGAAAGCGACCCCGTACTACAGGAGCGGGTGATGAAGGCCCGCCTGCCGCTGGAATACACCGTATTACAACAAGCCCGCTTTTATGGCATAGAGAAGTATGGCATCTTCGCCCAAAGCGGCGATACATGGCTGGTGAAACCCAAAATGGAAGACAGGGTGAAACGCTTTGTAGCCAATTGTAAAAAAGCAGGTGTTACAGAATTATCAGAAGGCGGACTGAACCCCGACCAGTACCAGGCTGAATGGGATGCTATCTTCAAAGCGGGCGTTACACGCACCAAGGCTTTGAATGCAATCGTATCGCTGCAATTCCCTTTTGCTGAAGACTATCCGGCCAAGGGCAACCGCACACTGGTAGATGGCAACCCCGGCTATAATGATTTCAGCTACAACTGGCTGTGCTTCTATGGTGTGCCTATGGTGGCTACCTTAGACCTGGGCAAGGCGCAACAAGTAGCAAGGGTGAAAATGCACTTCCTTGATGATCCGCGCCACAGGATTTTTCTGCCCGAAAAAATACTTGTAGAAACATCAACCGATGGGGTGAGCTACCACGAGATGGGCACACTGCCTGCGGAAGCGCTTACCGAGCATTATGAAGTTGCGGTGAAAGAGTTTACAGTGCCGCATACCAAGGCCGGCGAACCTGTAAGATACATCAGGGTAACGGCCAGCAACCTGCAGGCCCTGCCCACCTGGCGCTACCTGGATAATAAGAAACCAATGATCGCCTGCGATGAGATATATGTGCAGTAATGGTGGTATGAATGACCCTGCAGGTCTTTACCCAATCTTTCTTACTTTTACTACATGGCGGGCAATAAAAAGGATATTTTCTGGAAGCCAACTTTGGAAGTGGGCTTTATTATCTTCCTGTTTTATTCCAATCTCCTAATGGGTGAATATAATAAAGCAGGCATGGCACAAAAGAATGGCCTTTGGTGGGCTATCAATGATATTTTTACTCCACAGAATTTCGCTATCGCTGTGGTAATGGCATCATTAACGCACTTCTTTTTTGATTTTCTGCGCAGGAAATTATAGGCAATATTTTATTCCGCAAGCGCCAATATCTTTTCCACCACATCACTATCATCAGCGCTTAGCCAGGTTATATCTTTATCCTTTGCGAACCACGTCA
This sequence comes from uncultured Bacteroidota bacterium, assembly GCA_903906615.1. GTDB lineage: Bacteria > Bacteroidota > Bacteroidia > Chitinophagales > Chitinophagaceae > Nemorincola. The sequence goes on from CAIVKT010000623.1 coordinate 20,908, forward strand.
TTTGCCGCTTGGCGTAGTTGCGGGTATGCTGTTTTATTTTTTCTATAGCTTCGGGGAGGGTGCATTTACCGTCCATGTAGTCGAACAGTTCTGTATAGCCCACCGTCTGTAAGTTCTTATTCTCTTTGTATGGGTAAAGATTTTCTGCTTCGGCAAGCAGACCCATAGACATCATATCATCAACCCGCTCATTGATACGGGCATATAACAGTTCCCTTGGTAGTTGCAACCCCACTTTAATGACCTCAAAATCACGTTGCTTTTTACTACCCGACCGATACGCCACGATACTCTTACCTGAGGAACGAATGAAGGACAGCGCGCGTATCAGCCTTGCCGGGTTGTGTATCTCACCCTGCGCATAAAATGCAGGGTCCTCGGCTTGCACGGCCTGTTGCAACCAAGGCAGTCCATTGCGGGCATAGGTACTATCTACCTCCGCAGCTATAGCCTCATCTACCGCGGGCATGGCATCCAGCCCTTCGCATAGTGCCTTTATATATAGCCCTGTACCGCCGCATATAACCGCAGTATCCTGCTTTGAAAATATTTCACCCAGGTAGCCCAGCGCCAGCGCTTCATAATCTGCCGCCGATAAAACATCGCTTATAGAAAACGCATCAACAAAGTAGTGAGGCACTGTATTCAACTCCTCCGCGGTGGGCTTTGCTGTACCTATGCTCATTTCTTTGTAGCATTGCCTGC
>CAIVKT010000624.1 GCA_903906615.1 uncultured Bacteroidota bacterium
CGGTGAAAAACGCACTACCTTCTTTTTCCCACACAACAATAAGCTGGAAATTATCTGGACGACAATACCTGCTATCGCAATGGCTATACTCGTAGCTATAGGCCTTCGTAACTGGTTTGATGTTACTTCTCCTGCACCGGCTGAAGCTACAGTAGTAGAGATCGTAGGTAAGCAATTCAACTGGCTCATCCGCTACCCCGGTAAAGACAATGAGCTGGGCAAAAGGGATTTTCATAAGATCAATGACGCAAACAACATCCTTGGTCTCGACTGGTCTGATCCGCATAACCAGGATGACATCATCGCCCAGAATGGTGAATTGCATGTGGTGGTGAACAAGCCCGTGAAGTTGCTGATCGGATCGCGCGATGTGATACATGATGTGGGCCTGCCACACTTCCGTATGAAGATGGATGCTGTGCCGGGTATCACTACCACATTATGGTTCACACCTACCATCACTACTGATTCTATGAAGTCGATCACACACAACCCTGATTTTGTGTATGAGATATCCTGCGACCAGGTATGCGGTAAAGGGCACTATTCTATGCGCGGTACCGTGATCGTGCAGACTCAGGCAGAATACGATAAGTGGATGGCTGCGCAGCAGACCTACTATTCGCAGAATGCCCCCGGAGCTACACCGCCTGCTGCACCCGCAGTCAATCCGGCAGATGCGCCTAAAAAAGATACCACGAAACCAGTAACGATGAAATAATCGGCTACAACTGTAGTCATAAATGTTAAAAGATGAGTAATCAAGAAATAATCATTGACGGGCCAAATGTAGTGCATGGTGGAGATACAGCCCCTACTGATTTGCATGGCCATGAGCATCATGAACAGCATTTTATCTGGAAGTACATTTTCAGCCAGGACCATAAAATGATCTCTAAGCAGTTCCTGGTAACAGGTATCATATGGGCTATCATAGGCGCGCTGATGTCGGTGTTCTTCCGTTTGCAACTGGGCTTCCCTGATTCTACTTTCCCGATCATGGAGAAATTCCTGGGCGACTGGGCTAAGGGCGGTAAGCTGACCCCTGAATTTTACTACGCGCTGATCACCATGCACGGTACCATACTTGTGTTCTTTGTACTTACGGCGGGCCTGAGCGGTACATTTGCCAACCTGCTCATACCCTTCCAGGTAGGGGCGCGTGATATGGCCTCTCCTTTTATGAACATGCTTTCTTACTGGTTCTTCTTCGCTGCCAGCATACTAATGTTCACTTCCCTTTTCGTAGAGACAGGCCCTGCATCAGGTGGCTGGACGACCTATCCGCCATTGAGTGCGCTTAAAGAAGCATCGCTTGGCTCAGGTGTAGGTATGGATCTTTGGTTGCTGAGTATGGCGCTGTTCGTGGTGTCTTCACTGCTGGGTGGCCTTAACTACATCACCACCGTACTGAATATGCGTACAAAAGGTATGACGATGACCCGCCTGCCACTGACCATATGGGCGCTGTTCTTTACTGCTGTGCTTGGTGTACTTTCTTTCCCTGTACTGTTCTCCGGCCTTGTGCTGCTGATATTCGACCGTAACTTCGGCACCAGCTTCTACCTGTCTGAGATATTCATAGGCGGCAAAGCATTGCCACACGTTGGCGGCTCGGCTATCCTTTACCAGCACTTGTTCTGGTTCCTGGGCCATCCCGAGGTGTATATCATCATGCTTCCGGGCATGGGTATGGCCTCAGAGGTGCTTTCCACCAACAGCCGCAAGCCTATCTTCGGTTACTTCGCGATGATCATTTCTCTCATCGGTATTACCCTGCTTGCATTCCTGGTTTGGGCGCACCACATGTTCGTTACCGGTATGAGCCCGTTCCTCGGTTCCATATTCGTACTGCTTACCCTGCTTATCGCGGTACCATCAGCGGTAAAGGTGTTCAACTGGCTCACTACTATCTGGCGCGGTAACATCAGGTTCACACCTGCTATGTTGTTCGCTCTTGGGTTCGTATCCCTGTTCATCTCCGGTGGTCTTACAGGTATATTCCTTGGTAACTCTGCTCTTGATATCCACCTGCATGACACGTACTTCGTTGTGGCGCACTTCCATATAGTAATGGGTGTATCTGCCTTCTTCGGTATGTTTGCCGGCATCTACCATTGGTTCCCCAAGATGTTTGGGCGGTTTATGAATAACAGCATTGGTTACATTCACTTCTTTATTACGTTCATCGGCGCTTATCTTATCTTCTGGCCTATGCACTACGAAGGTATCGCAGGTATGCCACGTCGTTACTACGACTACTCGGCATGGGAGTCTTTCAAGCACTTCCAGGTTATCAATGCCTTCATCAGTATTGTAGCCATCATCGTATTCTTCACACAGCTGCTGTTCGTGGTGAATTTCTTCACCAGCATATTCCGTGGCCGCAAGCTGGTCAATCCAAATCCATGGGGTTCTACCACACTGGAATGGACAACACCGATCCATCCGCCACATGGCAACTGGGTAGGAGAAATACCTGAAGTATACCGCTGGCCATATGACTACAAAGATGATGGTCATGGCAATGACTTCGTTCCGCAGACAGTGCCTTTAAAGCCCGGCGAAGAAGCACATTAAAATACCAACACACACTAAATATAGAAAGACCGCTCATTGGGCGGTCTTTCTGTTTGGCGGAAGAAAGATTGGCAGTTGTATTTTGGATGATAAGAGTATCGACAATGTGGTCAAAGAGGATTGGTGATTAGCGTAGACTAAACCAGTTGCCGCGGCCTTTAGGCCGTGGATAGAAAGAAAATAAGAATGGCTTTAGCCAAACTTCCCCCATGAGTGCTCAATATTACTTTCCGTTAATTCTATCCATCAATCTGAAGATGAGATTGATGATATAGCCTACAATAGAGGCCCCCACGAGCACCGGTATTAGTAAAAGAAGCAGGAGCACCAAAAGATATACCATTGGCATAGGCGCATTATTGATACCTAAGAAGAGTATGTGGTGCATGAGCAAATGGCTATTGATCTGCATGCTTGGTATCAGTAGCTTCTTCCTTACCTCCTATCTTAAACAACCTATAAGCCAGCGCTGTACCCGTTTCATCAGCCTTTTGCCACGCAAATGATTGCTTAGGCACTATGTACTTGCCATTACGGTCTGTAACATAGTAGGTGATGTCTTTCTTGTTACCGGTATGCGTAAAGGTAATGTAGGCCTGTGGTGCGGGTGTGCCATCGGTTGTCCAGTTGATGTTGCAGGCCCGCAGGCGATCTTCAACGCCCTTATCTACTGTGCCGCTGATGTGGAGGTTCATATTCGGTGTCATGCCGCAAAAGGGCACTAATTGGGGGTACAGCACATACAGCTTGTACAGCCATTCATTCTGTTCTGCTGTCAGCTTTAAGTGCTGCGCGCATTCTGCCTCAGCTTGGTATACACGTGCTACAAACAGCTTTTCATAATCTGCATCTGTGTTTGGGTCGTGCAGTATTTTGTCCAGTTCTTTTTTGGCATCGGCATACTTGCCTTGCTGCATCTTCAGGCGTGTGGCGAAGAAGCGGAAATACTTAGTCACCTTGGGGCGCTTATCAGTATCCGCTTCCTTCTGAAAACGGGTGATGAAATAGGAAGTGCTAAAGTCATGGACAAGGTACCATATCTCGTCCCACGATACAGTACTCTCTGTAGAGAATAGTTTGTAGATCACCCGCTCCCGTTCGGGGTTTTGTGCAAACTGGTTGATGATGAGGAATTGCTGCAAATACTTTTCACTCAATTTTTTTGCTATGTCGGCCAGGGTAGCGGGGCTATACCACCAGTTGCGGTGTTCGAACTGGTCCATCTGCCACGCCCTGTCTTTATTAATGAGCTTGATGAGCTGTATACTGAAGTCGTACTGGCTCTGCCCCAGTGTAGTGCCAATGTGCAGTTCTTTAAAGTCTGCCGCCTTATCGGCATAGCGTTGCGATTCGGTTACCTGTCCGTCATACAGCAGGGAGCGGGCGAGGGCTATGTTGTACCAGCCATAACCGGGTGTAGTGCCTGCGGCAGTGATCATGTTGCGGGCCATTTCCACGCCCTGCTTGGGCTGCCCTTTATATATATCGAGGATGGTACCGTAGTACGCCCACTCCTGCAGGTGCTTATCATCGCCGTCTGATTCGGCGGCCTTTTTATACTCCTGCTCCGTGGTTCGGAAATCGCCGCAAACACCCAGGAAGTTGCCATAGTTATTATGTGGCAGCCTGTTGGCAGCACGCATCAATCCAAAATAATGTTCTGCCGAATCTATATTAAATGAATAGCTATAGAGTATACAGCGGTAGTGGTATACGCCCAGTTTTTCGCGCTCA
>CAIVKT010000625.1 GCA_903906615.1 uncultured Bacteroidota bacterium
GGTACACTGATGCACTACGGGCGTTGCCCCATCATCTATAATGTTATTGAAGAGATGAAAACAGAGCTGGGCTTCATTGCCTAATGCAGCTTCCCATAAAAATACATCAGCACACAAAGCAATACTGTGATCAGGATAATGAAATAAGGCTGTAGCCGCTCCTGCCGGGCCTTGCGCATACGGCTTTCCATAAAGGTGGTTATCGCCTGTTGCAATGTGGTGTCTTTTGCAGCAAGGGTTACCAGCCGTTCATCTATCTCGCGCAGGTATTGTATTTCCAGTTGCTTGCTGGCACGTAGTAGTTCTTGTATGATGGCTGTGTTGGTTGTCGCATCATCATGTTGCAGTAATACGCCCAAGTGCGCATCTGATAGTATAAGCAGTATGTATTGTTGCAATGCACGCTGGCTCATACGGTAGGTGTCCATCTTAGCCAGGCTATCGTTCATTTCTTTGCTCACCTTCAGCAGCCATGCCGGTGTTATGGCTTCAGTGTAGCGTGTTTTGGAGCCCATGCCCATTAGCCAGCGTTCGTCATCATATATCGCCCGCTTTTCTGGGTTAGAGAGAGTGGCGTAAGCCTCCTGTATTTCTTTGAACGCCGCCTCTGCCAATGTATTGTTGGGGTTTTTATCGGGGTGATATTTTACCGCCAGCACACGGTACGCCTTCTTGATCTCGGTAGGAGCAGCAGCAGGTGGTATGCCCAATGTTTTGTAGTGGTCTTTCATGGAAGGCGTAGCTTATTTGGCATCTTTATACTTCCATAAATAAAAGCAGGCGTAGGTGCGGTAGGGTGCCCATTTGGCCGATATCTTCAGCATTTTTTCGCGCATGGCTTTTTTGTCTGTCGGGTCTATTTTGTACACCCTGGCCATGGCTTGTTGTATGCCCAGGTCGTCTACCGCAAAAACATCTTCGCGCCCTAGCGTGAACATAAGCAGCATGTCTACCGTCCACCGGCCTACCCCTTTTATGGGCGTGAGGAATTCGACCACTTCTTCATCGCTCATCTTGCTGAGTTTCTTATCGCCCACGCCATGCTCTATCATATACTTGGCCACATTCTGCACATAGTTAACCTTGGCATTAGAGAGGCCAATTGCCCGAAGTGTATCAAAAGGAGTATCAATAATTTGTTGTGGTGTGGGTTCTTTGCCCTCATACAACTCCAGGAAGCGTTTAAATATTACCTCGGCTACCCTTGTGGACAACTGCTGGCTCATAATAGAAGCACAAAGGCGCACGCATACGTTCTTGCGCTTTTTAAGCTGGTATGGCTCTACGGTTTGCAATAGATGCAACATCTTCGTGTCTTTGGACAAGTGGGCAATATGTGGTGATTCAACCGTTTTCGTGGGCATGCGATAAAATTACGGGAAGGCAACTACAAATCCATATTATACCACTATAGGGTAACATCAAACAACAATGTATGTATATACACGTATCTTTGCAAAAGAGTTAAACATTGCTTGAATTGTACCACTTAATTTTGAGTAACAATGCATAGGCGAACATTAATAAAAGCAGGCGGCCTGCTGGCGCTTGCACAAATATCGGGTATGAGTACATTATCAGTATTACAGGCGCTGGGCAGTGAGCTGGCACCATCGGAAAGAATGCCTGTGCTGTTCATAGGCCATGGCAGCCCCATGAACGCGATTGACGACAATGCCTACCACAAAAGCTGGCAGGCGCTGGGCAAGAAATTGCCTAGGCCGCAGGCCATACTATCCATATCTGCACACTGGCTCACAACAGGCACTAAGGTGACGGGCATGAGCCACCCCAAAACTATACATGACTTCGGTGGTTTTCCGAAGAAATTGTTTGAGCAGGAGTACCCGGCACCTGGCAGCCCTGAGTTTGCGAACCTCACACGCGAGCTGGTGAACTACAGCCACATACAAAGCGACGATAGCTGGGGTCTTGACCATGGCACATGGAGCGTGCTGCTGCCCATGTACCCTGCGGCAGATATACCGGTGTACCAGCTCAGCCTCGACTACGACCAGCCACCAACTTACCATTACGAAATAGGCAAGCAACTAAGCAAGCTGCGCGATAAAGGTGTACTGATCATAGGTAGTGGCAACCTGGTGCATAACCTGCGGGATATAGACTGGAGTGGCAGTGGTAAGGTATATGACTGGGCGCAGGAATTTGATACAAAATTCACCGACTGGATGAACAAGGGCGACCATACCTCTATCCTCAACTACCAGAAGATACTCGGCAAAACGGCTACTATGGCGCATCCGTCATACGACCACCTGCTGCCGCTATTCTATGTCATTGGCCTGCAGCAAAAGAACGAGCACATCACCTACTTCAATGACACTTTTGATATGGCTTCTATATCCATGCGGTCTATGGTGATACGTTAGGATTTGAATATGGGAAATTATAGAGTTTTTCGTAAATTTGTATAAAGAGCTATTGTTATGACAACAACAGAAGCATTGCATAAAGAAGTATTGGAGTTAGTGGATAAAGCAGATGACAAATCATTACGGATAGTGAAGGCTATATTAAAAATAGAACAGGAAAAAGAAGCCGAAGAAGGAGATTGGTGGGATGAATTACCGGTACAAATACAGTCGTTGGTGGAAATGAGCATAAAAGATTCGGAAGAAGGGAAGGGCATACCTCATGAAGAAATGATGGCGCAATACAAGAATTTGTTTAAACGCTAGCCAATACTTTTAGTAATGGTTGCAACAGTTGCTACTTCTAAATTGAAATTTATTATACCCATGCAAGACTTTGAAA
>CAIVKT010000626.1 GCA_903906615.1 uncultured Bacteroidota bacterium
CTATACACCCGACACGGGCTGCGCGCCATTAAGAGTGCATTTCAGCGCGTCGCTGGGTAATGTGCCGAGCATCATCTGGGATTTTGCCGATGGCATAACCAGCAGCTCATCTGCACTGGATACAATAACGCATGTGTATACCATTCCGGGAGCATACCTGCCAAAGCTGATACTCAGCGACAACTCGGGCTGCGAAAATTCGAGCAAAGGACTGGATACCATAAAAGTAGACGGCGTGATACCCGGCTTCACCACAGCCCCCAACCCTGCATGCCAGGGCAGCACCTTCCTGCTCAGGGATACATCTGCCAGCTATTGGTCCAAGATAACTACATGGAACTGGACATTTAACGGCAATACCAGCACGATAGATTCTCCGTCCTTCACCATCAATACGGCAGGCACCTACCCGGCCACCCTCACCGTAGTAGATGGCTGGGGCTGTACCGCAAACGTATCTGAGAATGTGGTCGTGTACCCGCCACCTGTGATCACTACCATACCCGATACTACCATATGTATAGGCGATGCGGCAGCGTTAATTGGTTATGGAGGCATATCCTATACATGGGCGCCACCAACCTCGCTCAGTTGCACAGCCTGCAACCCGAGCATGGCATCGCCAACAACTGTGACGACTTATACCGTAACCGGTACAGACATTCATGGTTGTATCAATACAGATACAGTAACGATATCACTGAAAACAAAGACCATAAGCGTAGCACGCGGTGATACCGAAATATGCCAGGGTGTTATTGTTCAGCTATTTGACAGCGGCGGCACAAAGTATACCTGGATACCCGGCACTGCGCTCAGCAGCCCAACCGTTGCAGATCCGTTTGCAGAGCCTGCCGTGACCACCAACTATATGGTGATCGCACAAGTGGGCAGCTGCATACCTGACACTAACTATGTGAACATTATTGTACACCCGCTGCCAAGTGTAAATGCTGGCCCCGACCAAACATTACTGGCAGGTACACCCGCCCAGCTGGCCACGAGCGGCAACCTCATCTACAAGTATTGGTGGGATAATGGTAACTCCCTCAGCTGCGACAGTTGTGCCAACCCGATTGCCACTATGTCTGTAACCACTACTTATGTGGTAACTGTAGCTACTGATTTCGGATGTACCAATGATGACTCTGTAACCATACACCTATACTGTGATGTTAGCCAGGTATTTATACCTAACTCCTTCACGCCTAATGGCGATGGCGAGAATGATGTGTTCTACCCAAGAGGCAAGGGCGTGAGCAGGATCAAATCATTCCGTATCTACAACCGCTGGGGAGAAAAATTGTTTGAGCGCAATGATATCGATATCAATGATAAATCAAACGCATGGGATGGCTCGTACATGGGCGGAGCACCGCGTCCGGATGTATATGTGTATATTATAGATGCCACCTGTGAGACGGGGGAACCTATAAATCTGAAGGGGGATGTAACTATTATCAGGTAAAGAGGAGGAAGAGGCGTATGAACAATAAATATCTCAGATCGAACACAGTAAATAAAGCCGGCAATGTTGCACGGCTTTATTTACTGCTTATTATTACAGCCCTGTCTCCTGCCACAGGCAAGGCACAGGCCGATATACACTTTTCGCAATTTTACGAAACGTCTATACTTCGCAACCCTGCCCTTACGGGTGTTTTCAGTGATGATTATAAACTGGGGCTCTATTACCGCAATCAATGGAGCAGCATTACCCACCCTTATTCCACAGCGCTCTTCAGCGCTGAAGGCCATGTACCTATTAGCAGTGTTTCAGAAGATTTTGTGAGTTTTGGCATTCTTGGTTATTCAGACAGGGCAGGCAGTATCGACCAGAAGATCACTACTGTATACCCGGCACTCAATTACAACAAGTGCATCAATACAGACCATAACACTTTCTTGTCTGTAGGTTTCACTGGTGGCTACAATCAATACAGTTTTGACCCCAGCAAAACCACATTTAATAATCAATACCTGAATAATGCCTTTGACCCATCGAACCCTTCAATGGAAAACCTGCCCAACGCAAAAATGAGCATGTGGGACCTTGGCGCCGGTATCAACTATAACACCAGCATGGGAGAAGATAACAGGACGACTTATGTCATTGGATTCTCTGGCTATCACTTTACGCAGCCCAAATTTTCTTATTACCAGACCTCCGGCATCACAGAAAATATGCGCCTGAATGCCAATGGGGCAGCGAGCTTTACGATCACCGACATGATCAATATGCAGATACAGGCCAACTATGCGATACAAGGCACGTACAAAGAAGCAGTAGGCGGAGTACTCGTTACCTGGACGCAATTAGGAAGCATCAGCAAGCCACGCTTTTCACTTACCGGCGGACTGATGTACAGGGTAGGCGATGCCATCATACCCATAGTGAAGGTCGGGTACCAGCAGTTTGCCATGGGCCTGAGCTACGATGTTAATCTGTCTTCGCTGAACGAGGCGAGCAATTTCCAGGGCGGTTATGAATTCACGTTATTCTACACCGGCAATTTTTCAGATAAAGGAATGACCAGGAAAACAGTTTGTCCTAAATTCTGATCAGGGCTGGTAAGCAATACCAAACACTTTCCATGTTTTAGTGCTTTCATAAAGATGCTGCATCGGGTCTTCAGCCGGTGCACGGCTGCCACCACCCTTTCCACCTCCACCACCGCGGCCGCCACCACGCGCGGACATGTTGTTGTTCATGCCGCTGTTGTTCTCGGCGGGCTGTTTGGAGCCGGGGTTCTTAAAAGCCTTCACAGCAAAACAGACACTTATGGGCTTGCCTGCATATTGTGCAGAAATGGTGTCTACGCCATAAATGGCTTTGAATGGTATCACAGCTTCCCATACCAGCTCTTTATATTCATCTATACGCGCCCGTATCTTAATACCACATGGCGTTGGCTGAGATATCATATAGCCGCCGTTGCATTCTATAAACCCTTCTGTTGAGAACTGCGTAGCTTCCCGCAGGTTCTTATCTATCTTCCCGTCAAGCTGGTGGTCTATGTGTTTCGATTTGTAGGCGCTTTTGTCGTCCTTCATCATCTCCAGCGGGTCATTGTCATTCTCCAGCGGGTAGTTGATATGCAATTGGGGGTCTTTTTTACCGCCTGTATCTATAGATACCACCATACCCCGCTTCAGTACTTTCATCTGCACCAATTCATCTCCGGTCTCCATGGTGATGTACAGATTGTACTTATCATTAGACGTAGCATATGCCACCAATGACGCAGCATCGTAGTTGGGATATGGCGAGGGCCAGTCTTTACTGTCGCCATCTATCACAATAGGCGTGGCCTGCCAGGTACCAGGCAACATACGCGGCTTTTTGTTTTTATGGAAGATACTGCATGAAGCAGATAATACTACCGCAGTAGCAAGGGCAAAAGTACCGATCAGTTTATGTTGCATAAAAACGAATAAAAGGCAAAGTAAAGGTGTATGCAGCGAAAGTGCGCATTTATGGTGTTAATATTCTAAAGGTTCCATGCTGGTGTGACGAAGCCTTAATATTTTAACTTCCGATTCTAAAATCCTGTACGATACTCCGTAATGATGAAGCTCGAATGCTCTATAGCTACCGTCATTGTTTTTTCTGTTTTTATCTACAGGGTATTTTTCAGGGTGGAAAGCTAAAGAATCTGTGATAGAAAAGATATCTTTACTCACTTTCAATGCATTTTTTACAGAATCCCGCATGATGTAATCTCAAGCAATATTTAATTGCCTTAATGCAGAAGTATTCCAATTTACTTTGAAAACCATAATGCTGCCTGCTTTTTAGCATCCTCCTGCGAGATAAAATGTCCAGCATTCATTTCTGCTTCCGCTTCATCTATTTCTTTATTGTACTGTTCTATACTTATACGTTGAGTTGCAGCTGCTGTTTTAAACTTTAATATCGACTTCATGAAAGTAAGCATAGATTGCTTCTCCTCCTTTTCTAATAAAGGCCAGTATTCATTTAGTTGGTTATCTATTGCTTTGGCAGTCATAACGTTCATTTTTGCATTACAAAGTTAAGTATTTCTCATTACAGCAGATGTGCATTAGTATTCTATCGGCTCCATGCTGGTGTGGCGGATCTGTGTAATAATAATTTCCTCATCAAGAACTGCATAGCTAACCCTATAGTGATGTAATTCAAAAGCCCGGAAGATACCCTGATTACCTTTTTTATATTTATCCAATGGGTACTTTTCAGGTCGGGTTTTAAGATCATTGATTTTAGACAACAGTTCTTTTTTTACTTTCTCCGCATTTTGAATTGAATCCCTTCCGATAAAAGTAATCGCAGCTATTAAATTATCTGCTGCTTTTTTATCCCATTTTATTAACCTTACCATTTTTTAGACATTTCTACTACCTCTTCGTGTGAATAAAATTCACCTGCTTTTACCCGCTCCATGGCATCGTCTATTTCCTTATTGTACTGTTCTATACTTAAACGTTGAGGTGCAGCTGCGGTTTTAAATTTTAATATCGACTTCATGAAAGTAAGCATAGACTGCTTTTCCTCCTTTTCCAGTAAAGGCCAGTATTTATTTAGTTGGTTATCTATTGCTTTGGCAGTCATAACGTCCATTTTACATTACAAAGTTAAGTATTTCATTTCATTTAGAGAGCGCTTACGATACGCCCATCTCACCGAGTATCGGCGTTACGAAATCTGCCAATTCTTTGATGTAGCCTGCTGAGAAATCGAATTTGATACCTGCTGTGGCATATAACTCTTTCAGGGTTTTGGTGTAGCCGAGGCTAAGGGCGCTCATGTAATTGTTAAGTGCCTGCTCTTTATTGCCCCGGTATTGCCGCCACATAGCTATAGCGCCCAACTGTGCTATGCCATACTCAATGTAGTAGAACGGCACTTCAAATAAGTGCAACTGCTTCTGCCAGAAGTTGGCGCGGTATTCGTCAAAGCCACTCCAGTCGGTGATGCCTGCGGAGAATTCATTGAGTATAGACAGCCATGCTTCTTCACGTTGTGCTACGCTATGGCCGGGGTTGGTGTATAGCCAGTGCTGGTATTTATCTATAGTGGCTATCCAGGGCAATACACTTATGGCGCGTTCCAGCTCTTCGAGGCGGGCGCGTTTCAGTTCTTTATCATCTTTAAAAAATACACCCCAATGCTCCATAGAGAATAGTTCCATACTCATGCTCGCCAGCTCGGCTATCTCCATCGGGTATTCTTTAAATGCCGACAGTTTAAGCGGATGCGATAAGAACGAATGTACCGCATGGCCTCCCTCGTGCATCATCGTGATGACATCGCTCATAGTGCCTGCGGCATTCATAAAAATGAAGGGAACACCGGTTTCAGGTAATGGACAGTTGTAGCCGCCGGGCGCTTTGCCTTTGCGGCTTTCGAGATCCAGCCGCTGCATCTGCTGCATGGTTTTCAGGCAGCCGCTGAAGTAAGGGCCCAGCTTATCAAATACTTCTTCTGCCTTTGTTACCAGTTCCTGCCCGTCTTTGAAGGGGTGCAAAGGCTCTGTGCCTGCTGGTTCGGCATCGCCATCCCATGGGCGCATAGTGTCCAGTCCCAACCTCTTTTGACGATGTTTGATAAACATGGCCTGTAGTGGCATGATGTGCTCACGCACCGCCTCATGAAATGCAAAGCAATCTTCAATAGTATAATCAAAACGTCCCAGCTCGCGGAATTTATAATCGCGGTAGTTATCAAAGCCTGCATTCACTGCCACCTGGTGGCGAATGGTTAGCAACTGATCGAACAGCTCATTGAGCTTATCCTTATCCTGCACACGGCGGTTAGCTACTTTTGTAAACACAGTTTCGCGCAGGCCACGATCGGGGCTTTGTAATAATTTTGCGGCTTGCTGCAGTGTGTATTCCTTGCCATCTACCTCTACGGCCATAGCGCCGGATATAACACCGTACTGCTGCGCCAGCAGGTTCAGATCGGCTTGAAGCGGCACATTCGCTTCGCGGTATAGCTTTGCTGCATTATCCACATTGCGCAGGTAAGGGAAGTATATACTATTATCCAGCTCTTTAGTGAAGGGACAGGCAAGTAATTTTTTATTCAGCTCAAAGCCATACGGTTTCATCTTCGGCTCTATCTCCATGCAGAAGTAAGTGAAGGCTTCTTCGTATTCTTTATTGGTAGTATCGCACGTCATTTTTATTTGCCTCCAGCAGGCATCTTCACTGATCACTGCTTCCAGTTCACTCACATCTTGTAGCCAATGTTCTAATTCTGCTTTACTGTTCAGTTCTCTTTTTATCAGCTCTTCGAAGTAAGGGAGTAATGCTTCCCAGTTAGTGATCTTAAAATCTACAGGCAGTAATTTTCTTTCTTTTTGTATCAATGGCTCGAATGTTCTCATGATTTTCTCGGTTTTCAGGGTGCAAAATACATTTACTGGGTATACTGCGGTGGGATTGCATTTATTTTAACACAAAATATATGTTGGCTCACATTTGATATAATCTGTATGAACAAGTCATATTAAACATTGTTAAAAAAAGCATGTTGAATAAAGGGTCTTACAAACATCAAATTTGGGTATTTAATTATTGATTTAGCCTGATTTACAGACATTTTCATAGATAGAATATTAATTAGGACTATATCTATAAAAGTGATTGCCCCACAGGAGAAATCCATTTTTTTCCTACCGTTGGTAATGCTACATTTGTATCAAGTTGTGAATTTAATGGGTTAGTAAGTAAGAGCTGCAGGATTCTTCCCGCGGCTCTTTTTTCATTTATAGGCCTCCCTCATCATCACACCAACAATACTTCTTTCATTTTCCCTGTTGCAATTTTTCTGCTTTACATTTCCTGTTTCAAAAATAATGAATGCTACGTTATCAACATCAGCACAAATTGATTTTCATTTAGCGACGTTAGTAGAGTTTCCTTTTACAACACGTTGTACCTTTATCGCATCATGGCAAAAATTAAAAGTGCATTCTTCTGCCAACAATGCGGATATGAAACTCCGAAGTGGACCGGCAAGTGCCCATCGTGCGGCGCATGGAATTCTTTTGTGGAAGAAGTAGTGCAGCGCGATGAGAAAACAAAACCTGATGCTGTAACCTGGGACGACGATAATAATAAAGAGAACCGCAAGGCACACAAGCTGGATGAAGTGGTGCAGACCAATGAGGCCCGGATGGTAGCACCAGATGCCGAGCTGAACCGTGTGCTGGGTGGCGGGCTGGTGCCGGGCTCGGTGATACTGGTAGCCGGCGACCCGGGCATAGGCAAGTCTACGCTATTCCTGCAACTGGCATTGCACTGGCGTAGCATCACTACCCTATATGTATCGGGTGAGGAAAGTGCGCAGCAGATAAAGCTACGTGCCGATCGTATAGGCGTGAAAAATAATAATCTATACCTGCTCACGGCCACAGATACGGCAGCGCTCTTCCAGGAAGTGAAAAAGGTACGTCCCCAACTGCTCATCATAGATTCTATTCAAACATTGGAATCACCTTATGTAGAATCTGCCGCGGGCAGTGTATCGCAGGTGCGCGAGTGCGCTGCCGAGCTACAGCGTTTTGCAAAGTCTACGAATATACCGGTGTTCATCATAGGCCATATTACCAAGGATGGTTCCATAGCCGGGCCGAAAGTGCTGGAGCATATGGTAGATACCGTATTGCAATTTGAGGGCGACAGACACTATGCCTACCGCATATTGCGCACTTTAAAGAACCGCTTTGGCTCTACATCAGAGCTGGGTATATACGAAATGGTGGCCAAGGGCATGAGGCCGGTGAGCAATCCGTCTGAAATATTGCTCTCGCAGCACAATGAGCCGCTGAGCGGTGTGGCCATTGCGGCTACTATGGAGGCATCTCGCCCGCTGATGATAGAAGTACAGGCACTGGTGACACAAGCCGTATAC
>CAIVKT010000627.1 GCA_903906615.1 uncultured Bacteroidota bacterium
ATACTGAAGAGCGACACCACCAAGAGCCACTGCCTGCAAAGCCCCGACTGCTGCTCGGTAGCCTCGCCCGCCCATACGCACTGCTACAGGCACCAGTGCTATGTGACCACGCAGTTAGTAACACAGCAACTGAACATACCCAAAACACAGCACAGCGTTTCCTTTCAGTCGAAGCTGGGCCGCTCGGAGTGGCTGAAACCCGCCACTACCCTGCGTATGGACGAGCTGCCCAAAGAAGGCATCAAAAAGCTGGCAGTCATTTGCCCCTCCTTCGTAAGCGACTGCCTTGAAACGCTGGAAGAAATAGCCCTGCGCGAGAAAGAGAATTTCATGAAAGCCGGCGGAACGTCATTTACCTTTATCCCCTGCATGGATACCCGCCCCATGTGGATCAATGCCATGGCCACACTCATCAACGAAGCATAACAGCACCAGATGTACAACTACGTAAAAGCGCTGCATATTATTTTCATCGTCACCTGGTTTAGTGGCATGTTCTACATTGTGCGCCTGTTCATCTACAACACCGAAGCCCACGAAAAACCCGAACCCGAAAAGACCATACTCCAAAAGCAATTCACCATCATGATCCGCAGGCTGTGGCTGGGCATTACCTGGCCTTCTGCGGTGCTTACACTTATCTTCGGCCCGTGGATGTGGTATATGATGTACGCGCTACCCACCTGGCTGGCCGTAAAGCTGTGCTTTGTAGCGGGGCTGTATGCGTACCACTTCACCCTGCACCGGCTATACAAGCAGCAGGCAGCAGGGGTATTCAAATACTCCTCCACCCAGCTACGCATCTGGAACGAAATGGCCACAGTCTTCCTCATAGCCATAGTGATGCTGGCAGTAGTGAAGCAAAGCCTCAGCCCGGTTTGGGGCCTGCTTGGGCTATTCCTGTTCGTCATCCTGCTTATGAGCGCCATCAAACTGTATAAGCTGGTGCGCACAAAAGG
Source organism: uncultured Bacteroidota bacterium (assembly GCA_903906615.1). GTDB lineage: Bacteria > Bacteroidota > Bacteroidia > Chitinophagales > Chitinophagaceae > Nemorincola. The sequence goes on from CAIVKT010000627.1 coordinate 960, forward strand.
CAACTAACTGGTTCATTTATAAACTCTTGATTAGTATACATTTCTGTGGAATTCCCCATTTTTGAGGATTCTTTTCTACATGTATCAACATATATCACCATTCCACACAACAGACCAAAATGTAATATATTCGAAGTTTAATGGCTGTGTAAATAATGTGTATAATCACAAACCACTCATTATCAATAAGTTGACAATCATTTCACACCCTGTTCATGCGCCACAAACAGTTAAATCATTTATAAATACGAAAACAGAAGCAAACTTGCACCGTTTTTGCAATACACCTATCGTATTAAATGACCTTTGAAATGTATCAGTTTAAAATAAAGCAGTTGGAAGATGGTGGATATAGATTCGAACTTGGCGACATTAAGATGTTGGTAGACGACTACACTATAGACCATGATCAGCACCTGCTCCGCAACCCTAACAAAGCTGTAGCCTATTTTGTTGTAGATAATAATATGTACGGTATCTCCAATAACCCTTCGCAATACAATACCGCCGAGCAGTTCTTCGACGCTATCAATTCACAGCATGGCGTTTTTACCGGCGATAAACGTAATGCTATGGGCAACGCCCGCGCTTAGCCAATAATATAAACTCAGTTAAGCAATCGGCACCTTTGCGAACTTGTTATAAGTTGCCTCCGATAAAACAAAACTTTGCGTTCTTTGCGTGAACCCACACACTACTGCCCTCCTATATATACCTGGGGTTTCCGGTACTGGTTAGCGGTAGCCTTTATATAGTTGAAGAACGCATAATCACTCATTCCCCTTACCTGTTCATACGTAGGCCTGTAGCGGCGCATATAGTACCGCAGGCTGTCGCCCTTCAACCCGGTGAACTTCGTTACCAACTCCTCGTTAAACGTCTTGTCCACATATTTCTGCTGCTGAAAATCAGCATAATCATCCTGGAACCGCCATACCTCTTTGTTCTTACCACTCAGCGCCGAGAACGGGCTGGCTATCGCCTCGAACGTAGATAGCTTGGGTGTTTCCAGCTCATGCTTATACAGATCGTGGTAGCGCACACTATCTGCCTTGGGGTCAAAGCGGTTGCCCGCCAGGTCTATCTCCTTTAGTTCTGCTATACCTCTTTGTATAATGATGCGGAAGTAAGACGGCATATACCCATTGGGTATGCGCACGTTGGTAGTCTTGTAGCCCGCTTTTTTAAACTCCAGCAACTGCCCGCCCGTGGCCGCTATCAAAAATCCACCCTTGTCATCTGTAGATACCTTCAGCGAGGTATATACATTCTCTATCTCCACACCTGCTATGGGGCGCTTGCCATCCATATCCAGCACCTCGCCATGCAGCAACTGTGCCACCGCAGGCGGGGCCAGGTAGCAAAGCAACAATAAGACGGATAGTATCCTCACAGGCATGATGCTGCTAAATTACAGTTTAACTCCATTTGCCCCACTGTTATTTTTGTTAAATTCCATCGTTGCGGGTTTGTATATTTGCGCCCGGTACAACAGCATTCATTAAAACCAACATACCATGTATTCTCTCCTCCGCGCCATACTTTTTAAAATAGATGCCGAAAAAGTACACCACATGGTGATGAAGAAGCTGGTATTGGCCTACAACCTGGGCTTTATGCGCGCCATACTGCGCGCCATGTACACCTTCAAAAGCCCTAAGCTGGAGCGTACCCTGTGGGGCATCACCTTCCCCAACCCCGTGGGCCTGGCCGCCGGCTTTGATAAGGATGCCAAATACACCGATCCCCTCGCCTGCCTCGGCTTCGGCTTTGTGGAGATAGGCACTGTAACACCCCGCCCCCAGCCCGGCAACCCGCAACCCCGCCTCTTTCGCCTGCCTGCCGATAAGGCACTCATCAACCGCATGGGCTTCAACAACGACGGCGCTGCTGAGGCCGCCAAAAGGCTCAAAGCCCGCAAGGAGACCCTAATCATTGGCGGCAACATAGGCAAGAACAAAGACACCCCCAACGAAGACGCTGCCGACGACTACGAAAAAGGCTTCCGCGAGCTGTATGATGTGGTGGACTACTTTGTGGTGAACGTGAGCAGCCCCAACACCCCCGGCCTCCGCGCCCTGCAAGACAAGGAGCCCCTCACTGCCTTGCTGAACCGCCTACAGCTCATCAACCGCCAATACAAGCACAAGC
>CAIVKT010000628.1 GCA_903906615.1 uncultured Bacteroidota bacterium
GCCAGCGGCGCTGCTGCGGCGGATCTCAACACTGCATACAACCAGTTGAATACAGCTATACCCACCTTTTTCCCTGCTCCCCTATTGGGAAACGGGGATACACTGCTTCCGGGGGTGTATCATATACCGAGCGCAGCAACACTTAATTTAAACCTTGTATTGAACGCGCTGGGCAATCCAAATGCGGTATTTATCTTCCAGATACAGGGAAGTTTTTCCACAAACGCGTTGTCCAAGGTCATTATGATCAACGGGCAACAGGCAGCCAATGTATTCTGGAAAGTAGAAGGCCTGGTGAGCATGGCAACAGGAACCACCATGAGGGGTACTATAGTAGCCCACAATGCAGCCATCAATATGAGCCCGCTGGACACACTTGAAGGCAGGGCGCTTTCTATAGCCGGCTCTGTAACAACCAATACAATACTGGCCTACATACCCGTAAACACAGACAGCCCGTTGCTCAGCGGACCGACAGCGCCGGCACTTGCTTCTACTGCCGCTTATGGCCTGTTTACGAGCATAGGCCCGATGACCAATACAGGTATTAGTTATGTATTTGGCGATGTGGGAACAAACTCAGGCCTGACCTCGGGCTTTGATCCCTTGCTTGTATCGGGAATGATACATCCGATACCTGATGCCTCTACTGCGGCGGCGGCAGCTGACCTGATCAATGTATATAATTACCTCAACGCATTGCCTATTGATATTGAATTATTGTACCCTGCCGAGTTTGGTAACGACCTGGTGCTTACGCCCCATACTTACCTGCTTAATGCAGCAACAATGCTTACAAACAGGGTATTCCTGAATGCAGAGGGCAACCCTGCCGCAGTTTTTGTAATGCACATAAACGGGGCATTCAATACCAGCACCCTGTCCAGGATAGTGCTGACGAACGGCGCACAGGCTAAAAATATCTATTGGCTGGTGAACGGCGCAGTAAATGTTTTTGACAATTCTCTTTTTAACGGCAACATAATAGGCGCAGGGGCTATCAACTTCAGCCCAGGCGATACACTTAACGGAAGGGCACTGACGAAAAACGGAGCAGTAAATACTGCGGGCAGCTATTTTAACAGCGTACCGGCTGTTACCTGTATTGCACCGGCTATAGGCGGCACTAAAAGTGTTTGCCCAGGCGATACAACGGCGCTTAATGACTCGACTACCGGCGGTATATGGACCAGCAGCAACCCTTTGATAGCCATGATCGGCTCTTCTTCGGGAATAGTTACCGGTATCTTGCCAGGCAACACTATTATTACTTATACCACACCGGCAGCATGTGTAAGCACAGCAACGGTAACGGTGAATACAATAGCCGCGCCTATAACGGGCCTAAGCAATGTATGCGTGGGCGATTCGATCACATTACTTGATGTGACACCGGGTGGCGGCTGGATCAGCAGCAATACATCATTGGCCACTGTAGGTACCGGTTCAGGTATCGTTACCGGGATTGCAGATGGCAGACCCACTATTTCTTATACAGTACCGGGTAGTTGCCCCGCCACTAAAACTATTATTGTGGGCGCAAATGCAGGTGTAATAACAGGACCATCGCGTGTATGCATTGCCTCTACAATTTTATTGACAGACACTACACTTGGCGGTATATGGAGCAGCAGCAATGCAAAAGCCACGGTAGTTGCAGGATTGGTAACAGGCTTTAGGTCAGGATTAGATACTATAATGTATACGGTTACTAATATTTGCGGCACAGCAGTTGCGACAAAAGCTATAACGATAGATTCGATAACTAATGCAGGAGCTATTACGGGTGACTCTGTAGTATGCGTAGGATCTTCCATTACATTGACCGATACTACTACCGGCGGTATATGGAGCAGCAACAATAACGCAATAGCAACGGTTTTTAATGGTGTTGTTACCGGCCATAGTGCGGGTATAGATACCATAAACTATACCGTGATCAATGGTTGCGGTATAAAATCAACGGCTAAGACCGTAACAGTGAACCCATTACCGGATGAGGGGGCAATTACAGGCCCATCAGCAGTTTGTGTTGGTTCTTCAATTGTATTGACTGATGCGGCACCGGGTGGCACCTGGAGCTTAAGCAACACTAACGCTACCCTATCGGGCGTAACAGTTACAGGCGTTTCGGCAGGTATGGATACGGTTAGCTATACAGTTACCAATGGCTGTGGCACGGCATCAGCGTTAGATTATATAATGATCAACCCATTGCCACAGGCTGGAACAATAACAGGCCCTTCGAGTGTATGTGTAGCCTCATCGATCACGTTGACGGATACTACGCCGGGCGGCATATGGAGCAGTGATAACACAAATGCAACCGTAGTTGGTGGTATCGTTACCGGGGCTTCAGCAGGTACGGTGATGATCAGTTATTCGGTTACGAATATCTGCAACACAGCTTCGGCAACCAAGTCCGTAACAGTTAATCCATTACCTGATGCAGGTACAATTACCGGCCCGTCAGCAGTATGTATCGGTTCTTCGATCACCCTGGCCGATATTATAACAGGCGGCACATGGAGCAGCAGCAATGCTAATGCAACAGCCACAGGCGATGTAATTACAGGCGTTGCAGCAGGCACAGCTCTTATCACTTACACATTCATTAACGAATGCGGAACAGATAGGGCAACAAAGGCGCTGACGATCAACGCAGCTCCTGCGATACCTGTTATTGCAACACAATCTCCCGCTACAGTATGCACAGGCACTATGTACCAAAACTTTGGCGCAGCAACACTGCCTGCGGCGAATACCAGCTACGCATGGTCTGCAAGTAATGCAGTGGTATGGGCGCAGGGAACGGCTCACCAGTATGCGCTTGTGAATTTGGATGCGAGTGGCACTGCTACAGTTACATTAACCGCAACAACTCTTACTACAGGATGCACCAACAGCGATATCGTTACAGTGACCGTAGGCACCGCAGTGGCACAAACACCTGAAGTACTCTACTTCAATGGCCACTTTGTATGTATACCGAGCAATGAAGATTCTTACCAGTGGGGCTATGATGACCTCCATACTTTGGACTCAACGATCCTCGGCGGCGAGATAAACCAGGATTACCTGAATGTAAGCCCTAACCCTGAAAATGCGTATTGGGTAATGACAACCTCCGGTGGTTGCTTACAGAAAACGTACTTAACCATACCTGCTTCAGCTGTACAAAATGTAAATGAAAATGTACAGGTACTATCCCTGTATCCTAACCCTGCCAGCAACATTATCAACGTGGATATAAACACAACGATAAACGGCAGCATAGAGGTTATCGTACTGAATGCGATGGGACAAAAGATCAACACCATACAAACGCTGAATAATAAAGCAACAATAGATGTAGCCGCGCTGCCGGGAGGGTATTATATGATCGCCTGTTACAACAATGGTGTTAAGATCGCCACCGCAAGATTCATTAAGAACTAACCTAAACAACTCAGCTACAAAAACATAAAAAATGAAAAAACTTTTAATTCTGCTGATAGCAGCAAGTGGCAGCCTGTGCGCACATGCACAGGATACGACAAAACACAAATTCACGCATGATGCGGACCTGGGCAGGTGGGTCATAGACCTGAACCTGCTTGGGGGCGGCGCCAGCCAGAACTTTAATACATCCGCTACCACAGCCAGCTACCTCAACCCGGTGAATATGAGTACCGGCGAGTTGAAGTACAGGAACGGATATTCCTACGGAGGGGACGCGCAACTGGGCTTCTTCTTCGGAAAGAAAAAGCATTTCGGGATAGGGGCAGGCATTATGTATATGCAGCAAAACGGCGATGCCGTTCTTAATAATTACCATGTAGAGTACCAGGCCACAGACGGAGCCGGTAACGTATACAGGCAGTTGGTAACGGGCAACGATGTGCGCGAAAACATCATTTCGACGATGTACAATATACCTGTGGTACTTAAGTATAAGAACCGTTTCTCCAAGCACTGGGGCTTCACGATGGACGCGGGCGCGCTCATCAACCTGCAAATGAAGAACGCTTATACATCGTATGCCAACTTCGATTATGAGGCGATCTATAAATTCGTGAACAATGATGGCGGCGGCCAAACATCGGTTTACGATAATTCACCGATACCGAATTCCAATGACTGGATGATCACCAAAGCAGAATTTTATAAAAATAACCCGACCGGCAATCTACAGGATTACTTTAGTGCAAAGCGGGCGCTGGGATATAATGTGGGTACTAATTTGTCGCCTGCCCAGCAAAAGGGTAACATATCGTATACGCAGGGATCGGTTGGTTTCATTGTACAACCATCTTTCAATTACTTCCTGTCTGATAAAGTGGCGCTTAACTTCGGTGGCTATTATATGCTGCAGCCGTTTAAGAACAATGCGCAAAGCAACTACCGACTTACCAATGGTGAAGGTGGCTACAGCTCTTCTTTGAATAGTGTCACCTCCAGCACCAACCAGGCATATGGATTGAACCTTGGCGTCCGGTTCTTCTTCGGCAAGAAACGCGCACCACTGGCCATTAGTTCTATGGAACAAACTGCGCCGACTCAATGCGGCTTATGCGATGGCGGCATTATACTGCATGGCCTGACCCCTAACGAGCCTGTGCATGTGGACTACAGCCTGAATGGCGGCCCAACAGCCACGTATGCAACGACCGTGCAACCGGACGGCATAGTAAAAATAAACAACCTTTGCGCGGGTACGTATACCGCAATCAGCGCAACAATAAAGAGGCGTAATGCAGCAGGCCAGCCTATAACCATAGCCGACCCTGCGATGAGCATTTCTTCTGAAAATATAACCAACCCTACAATCACATGGACCTGCAATGGCGCTGTGCTGCTCAATGGGCTGTATGCGGGCAAATCGGTAACCATTAATTACTATCTTGATGGCGCACCGCAGGCTGCGTATACAGGTGTAGTAAACTCAGATCATTCGATAACGTTAAACAACCTTTGCGCTGGTAAATACACAGGCATAGTGGCGAAGATCAACACCTGCGTGGCAAACGGCACCGACTTCGCGCTTGCTGCACCGGCACCACCTCCGCCACCACCGGCACCTGTTGTAGTTGAAGAGCCAGCATACAATGCTCCTATATTGTTTGATTTCAACAAGGCTACGATACATGTATCTTCTTATGCCCAGCTCAATGAGGAATCCAAAGAGCTGCGTAAAGAAACAGACCTGTACATCAGGGTAGATGCCTACACAGATGCTATAGGATCGGATGCGTACAATCAGAAATTATCAGTTAGGCGTGCTAATGCGGTGAAAACCTATCTGAAAAAGAAAGGCGCTAACCCGGCCAGGATAAAAGTTTATGGCCACGGCAAAAAAGACCCGGCTGCTGATAACAGCACCGATGAAGGAAGAAGTAAGAACAGGCGTGCCACGATCAACAAAGTATCGGGCGAGTAGTTCAGTTCGAAATTCAATTATACTGCAAGAGGCTTTTTCCGCGAGGGGAAAGCCTTTTGTATTATAGGGAAGAAGGAAAGAGTTTAGTTGTATTGCTTGCCCTGCGCGAGGGCGTTGGTGAGGAACACCAACACGGCGAACCGGGCACACACGGGAATTGTTGATTTTTTGCAGTGTAACAGCTTTTACATTCTCCATATTTCTTAACTTACGGCAATGAAGATGACTATCCTCCTGTTATTTGCCTTTGCCGGTATTGACTCTGCGTATGGCCAGTGCCCTTCTAATAAAAGGCAACTGGATATATCGGTGAGCTACGGGGTTATCTCGACGGACCAGGTATTTGGTGTGCCGAATGATGATGGCGCTACTGTGAGCGGGCAGAAAACGCTGACCAACTCGCCCGGATCGCCATACATTACCGCACGGTATTTCTTTTTTAACCGGCTGGCATTCGGGGTAACGTGTGGTTTTTTAAGCGAGTCTGGTAAGTATGTGGATACGTATACCCCATCTATAACAGGCACAGGCACTTACACCAGTCATTCTACTGTGACCGCATTCGAGGTATACTACATTTACCTGTTCAGGAAAAACATGGAGCTGTATACGCTTGGAGGCATAGGTCCGTCATTCAGTAGTGCGAACATAACTACAAATGTATTGGGCTTGAGCACCACCAGCCATGCGGAATCTGTGAATACAACGAAGGTGCAGTACACGCCTATAGGTATACGATATGGGGGAAAGCTGGGAGCATATGCGGAGTTGGGTATAGGGTATAAGGGCGTGTTCAATGCAGGGATCTCTTATAAGCTGGGGCCTAGTAGCTGGTGGAAGGAGTGAAGAACGCGAGCGATCCTTCATTTTATTCTCTTCGCCAACGCATGTTCAAAAATACAGTGCCTTCTATAGAACTGAAGTGGTTCGGCGAGTACTGTGCGCGTATATCCCTCCTACGTCGGGATGACAAAAAAGCGTTTGGTTGTGAGGGTTGAGTACAGGTACTCGTTCTATAGAACTAAAGTGGTTCGGCGAGTACTGCGCGCGTAGATCCTTCCTACGTCGGGATGACAAAAAAGCGTCTGGTTGTGAGGGTTGAGTACAGGTAATCCTTCCGTAGAGCTAAAGTTCTTGCTTCGCTAAGCCTGCGACGTGAATGGGAATTTTCCATCGCGAATAGCAATAAGTTTCTATCAATTCTTGGCAGCTGGCAACAACAGATTGCCGAGAAGGCTGTACACATATTTGGCACCACCGGGGCCGTAGATGAAACGATGGCCGCCCTGCTCTACATTGCCGAAATTCCAACCGGTGGCTTCGCTTTTGTGCTGCTCATAGATGGCTTGCACATCACCGAAAGGAAAGCCGGGATCGTCTTTTGCATTCATGGAGAAAAGGGGCTTCTGTTTGGTGATGTTGCCGAATTTGACGGCTTCGCCGGGGAGCTTAGGCATAGCTGAGAATGCGTAGAAGCCTGCAAACATATCGGGCTTGTGGTTGATGAACCAGAAGGTGGAAATACCACCCATGGAGATGCCGCCAAGGTAGATCTTCTGCTTGTCTACATTGTAATGGTGCTGCACCTGCTTTACTATAGATGCGACATTTTCGAGAGCGCTTACCTGGCTGGGCCACATCAGGTCGCGGCGGCCAAAGGGGAAAACAACGATGGCGTGGTACATATCGGCAACGGAGAATATTGGCTCAGTGGCGATAGAAGGGTCTTTGTACTGAAAGCTGTCTTTGGCCAATATAGCGCCATGCAGGAATACGACAACAGGCATAGCACGTGCAGGGGTGTATGTTTGCGGCACGTACACGAGGTAGGGTACATCCACATTGCCCACACGGCTGTAGTAGAGCGCAAGGCCATGCGGTGCGGCTGCAAATGCACCCGGCGTTGCAGAAGCATGTATGGCATGGCCAGTGATGGTTGTGAGCCATTGCTTGCTATGAACCTCTGCAGCGGTTTGCGCGCCGGCAACATGCGACAAAAGGAAGAATAAAACCGGCAATAGTAATTTGTGGCTACGCATATCTGTAGTATGAAACACTAAGATAGGAAATAGTAGGCTACTATGCTTTTACAAATTCGCGGTAATATTTTGCATTCTTTTTGGCAAGGGCTACACTGGCTTCCATAATATCTTTCTGCCACTGCTTTTTTGTGGCAAAATCCATCAGCTCGTCGGCGGTGGACGCGCCGAGGTGGCCACTGGCCCGCAGATGGGCATAGGCCATAAGCACCGCCATTTCGCGGGCCACCTGGCTGAAGGCGCCGAGGTCATTATTAAAGTCTTCGAGGTTCATGCGGTCGGCCATGAGCTGCATTTCTTTGACCATGTACCATTGCCCATCCATCTCTACGGTTGCAGTAAAAGCCGGTGAGTTGAACTGCATGAGGTAGCCGATGTCATTGACGCGCTGCGCCTCGTTCTTAAAACGCGGCTGCTTTACATGTACCAGGCCTGTATAGCAGGAACGGCGGGCTGCTTTGACATCTATGAGGTAGTGCTTACCTTTCTTTTTGCTATAGCAAAGTACACAGTAGCGTTGCAGGCCCAGGCTGCCGGTACCCGCAATGCGGAATGCGGCATCTTCAAATACAAGGTGCTCGAAACGGCTTTCGAGCAACGGTGTAAGCCCTTTGTATATGCGGGATTTGGTGACATCATCCAGCTTCATAAAATGTATATTGTCTGCCTTGAGCATTAATGCGCCCTTGTGCTTATAGGTGTGCTTGCTGATAAATACTTGCCGGTCGAAAGTATGCAGATGCTCAAAATATTTTTTGAAAGCGCCATGGGCGACTCCCTCTTCGAGCATTAGGGCTTTGCCTTTGTGGAGCGTAGTAGTGTAGGCTTCCATAATATCATGCAGCAGTTTGTGCAAGCCAATGGCGCCTGCTTTCATCTGGTCGGCAGCGATGATGATACTTGTGAGAAAACGGGCTGCTTCGGCCTCGGGAGAGGCGAGTATGGCCTCATCGAAATCATTGAGGTCGAAATATACGATCCGGGTATCGCCTTTGTAAGAACCGAAGTTCTCGAAGTGCAGGTCGCCGCATATCCATGCTTTTACTTTGGGCTTGTGCCTGTAGAGCTTTGCAAATTCTTCGGCAAAGAGATGGCAGGTGCCCCTGTAAAACCTGAACGGGCTTTCCTTCAGCGCCTTCCACTTCAGCTCTTTGAGCTCCGGCGATATGCCTGCATTGTATTCGTTGATCTTCTTAAGGAAAGATGCCATAGCATATGTTTTACACCCGAAAAGTACGGTTAATGATAGGCAATAGCTGTTAAA
>CAIVKT010000629.1 GCA_903906615.1 uncultured Bacteroidota bacterium
AATCGTTATCGCGAACGGTTAGAAATAGAAAGCGGTAAATTGAATATGGAGGAATTAAGGATAGCGGCCAACAGGTTTGGGCTAAAAGCGCAATCAGGATTTAAGACAGAATTAGACTAAAAAACACTTCCGCTCAAAACACTGGTCTGGCGCGAGTCTGTAGCATAGCCCTAAGCATAGCCGACTCGAGTCTTAATCAATCTGGCCAGTTTGCAACTGGCGTATACCCCAAAAAAACACTTCCCCTCAAAACACCCGCAAAATCCATCCAAACCCGCGCCCACACTGCAAAGAAAAATCTATGATAGATGCCTATACGCCTATCATAGTACGTATGTGTACTGTCATAAAAACCCGATTTTGATTTTTCAAAACCGCATCCGACCTTTATGTGGTAAAAACTGCTTTCTTGCAGGGGAACGAAGCATCTATACCCGTGCACACAAAACATAAAGGGTAACGGTAGCATAGATACCTCGTGCCTCGGCATGACAAAAAAGAATGCGGGTGTGGTAAAGGCAATGGGACATCGAATGGGACATCTGAAAAATAATATCTATCCCCAAACCCAATACCGGCAATACTTACAAAGGAAATGCGGCATATGAGTTATCCACATTTTTTTTTGAAAACCAATGAGACATTGCTTCAAATAAAGTAACAGGTATACAACAATATATCACCCATGTACGAAGTAACCAAAGCCGAAAAAAAGATACTGCGCAGGGCCATAGATATTGGTTTGCAAAAGGCCTTTGCGGCTGCTATCACAGAAATGGATGCCATCATTACTAAATGGAAAGATAAGCAGGCAGATAACAGGGCTACATACAGTGCGCTATACGAGGCTATGCGCGATAATGATAAGTTTATAGCCCGCCGTTACGATGATCTTACCGGGTCCCGCTATCTAAACCTGGTATGCGCATTATATACCGAAGGTTCAGTTTCAGATGCCGATCTTGATGGTTTGAGGGAAGGGACAATACAACTCATCCAATGGTTTAAGCAGCAATCTATAGCACAGGAAAACGGGCAACCACCACAGGGCTTGTAACAGGCAATGGGACATCGAATGTGACATTTGAAAAATAATATCCATCCCCAAACCCAATACCGGCAATACTTACAAAGGAAATGCGGCATATGAGTTATCCACATTTTTTTTGAAAACCAATGAGACATTCACCAGAACCATCAGCATTCTTTAATGCAAGATGGTTTGGGCGGAAGTCGCTGTAGTAGTCATTTCATACAACATTTCAAAACTATGTTATCTTTAATTCATGATTAGTAGCGCGTTGTCATTTTTGGTTAGTGACCTCAATAGTTATTTCAGAAGCACTTTGGCGCTTCAGGAAGATAGAGTGATCCTTTCATCTATATCCCAGATCGATGGCTCCCTTGCTGAAAACAACACTGATAAAGTTGTCGTGTCGTTGATCAATATAGCAGAGGAACCCGCTACAAGGACCAATGCGGGGATGCCCCCCGCGTTATCACTGGATCTGCATGTACTCTGTTCTTCGTCATTCAACGATTATGCAGAGTCTCTGAAATTTATATCCGGCGTAGTTGCGTTCTTTCATTCAAAGAACGTTTTTAATCATAGCAATTCACCCGCGCTGGCTGACCGCGTGGACAAGATGATCGTTGAATTAGCGCCTGCCAGCTTCCGGGATATGGCTAATATATGGGGCATGCTCGGCAGCAAATACCAGCCGTGTGTGCTTTATAAGGTCAGCGTGCTGTCTGCACCGGATGGCGTATGGGAATCTGCTGCGCCGCTTTAGTGTCTCTAACTCCTTCTGCAGGACTCGCCGGTTCGCACATAGAAGGTGACTCTCCCGTGGCGATTGTCCCGCATAGTAGGCGAAGAGTTTTAGACAAAAAAAATCCGGTAGCACACTGTGCTACCGGAGATAAATAAAAGGAATATTATTGGCCTTGTTGCTGTTGTTTCTTTTTCTTGTCGGCATCTATGATGGCACCTGTACCCAGGCCGGCGCCTGCACCCAGCAGGCCGCCTACTACAGCGCCTTCGCCTTTCTTTTTATCTACCATAGCGCCGGTTATAGCGCCCACGCCTGCACCGGCAATAGTACCTATTGCTTTAGC
>CAIVKT010000630.1 GCA_903906615.1 uncultured Bacteroidota bacterium
ATACACACCGCTGTTCTATTATACTGCGGCAGCGGTGGGCAAGGTGCTGGGTATTAGCGGCACTGATGCCCATGGAGTGTATGCTTTATGCAGGGCGCTCGCATTACTGTTCAACCTGCTTACCATACTCGTGTTTGCAGGTATCATGCGCATGAGGGGTATGAGCAGGCCCGATGCACTTATCACAGCATTGCCCATTCTCATCATACTTACCGCACACTTTTATACCCGTGGCGATAGCATGTATCTGTTCTTTTTTGTGACAGCTACTTATTACTACCTGCGATACAACATAAAGAATGGGGTCATCAATATCCTGCTTGCGGCATTGTGTTCTGCTGCCTGTATCATGACCAAGCAGACGGGTATACTCATCATCGGTATCACCGGCTTTTGTCTGCTATTTATAGACCGCAAACTGTTGATGGCTGCATTGTATACTGTTGGCACACTTGTATTCTCGATGGCTGTTTTTCATTTGTGCGCCGGCAAGCAGAATATGGAGGGCATGTACCGCAACGCCTACCTCGGCCTCAAAAACGGTTTCGACTTCACCTTTTTGGCGCAGATGTTTGGCAGCCAGTATTTCTTAGACATTGTGCCGTGCTATGTGGTGGGAGGCATCTTTCTTTGGCTGGTTCGCAAGAAGGTTACGGATAAGGCCTTCAAAGCTACCGCTGCCGCTGCTGCCATATGCTTCGTATTCGCATCGGTTACCGGCCTCAAGATCGGAAGCAGCAATAATTACTTTATCGAGTTCCTTGTATTTGTACTCATTGGTATCCCATACCTGTTGCAGCACCCGGCCAGCGACTTGCGGTTCTTCACAATTTTTAAACGCCCCATTACGATCAGGCTGTTTACCCTCATTGCTTTTTTTGTGGTGATCTCTTCCAAAACTATGGGCCTCTTCTCTGCCGTATGCGTGGAGCGCAGCTTTAAGAACGATGTAACAGAATATAATAATGAGATAGCCCTGCGACGATACTTTATAGACGACCTGCACATTGCACCAGGCGAGCATATCTTTTTCACAGAGCGCCGTTTCCTTGATAATGTATTTATTGAGTATGCCATCATGCCCAATAAAGATGTAACAACGCAAGTGTATAAAGCCAGCCCTACCACTTACGATTATTCAACCTTCACTGCCGGTATGAACAGCGGGCTTATTAAATATATTGTTACCACTGAAAAGAACAGTAACATCAACCTCATCAACCAATACATACCCTTTGTCAAATTTGATAACTACAGGTTCAGGCTCATTGGCCATAAGTTCGGGTACTGTATTTATGAATATGAGCAGGTAAATCTATTCCCTATTTAGTATAGCCCACGGTTTCAATATTTAAGGAAGGAATAACGCCGATGGGATGATATTATTTAGCGGGAGAAATCCTTAACCAGGAAATCTGGTTGAAACTGTGGGCTATGTTAGCCAATAATCGTTTCCTAAAAAAATATCTTGATCGCTTCATACCGTGGATTTGAAGGGTCCAGCCCCAGGTAGGCGGCTGCCTGCGCATGGTTCAGCGCTATCTCCAAAAAGCCCGCACTGTTGAACCTGCATAGCGGCTCACCGACTTCCACATCATTATAATTCTTGCTGATGGTGGTTATGTTTTTCATGCGCAAGGTCTTTATGGTAAATGGCCTGCCGCCCACTATGGTCTCAAACTGCTGTTGGGTGATGTCCAGGACCACATTCTGGTAGGGGTCTATGTGCAGTACATTACAGTCCACACCATCGCCGGTGGCTATAGGTTGCAGTATACGGTGCGTGGTATCTACGGCATGTGGGGTGTAGGGTAGGGCATTGCCTGCCACCACCTGCGCCACTATCTTGCCCGCATGTTGCATCCATTCGTTAAAAGATACAGGGTGGGGCAGGTCATAGCACAGCCATACATCTTCAGGCAGGTCGCCAAAAGCCAGCGGTAGCAAACCATTATCGGGCGCAATGAACCAGTACCCTTCCTGCTTGGTGAGCAATAGCCTTACCGTGTCGGCATTAAAAACATCAATGGGTACTATATGTATCGTCTCCTTTGGGAAATGAACATACGCCGAGAGCAATAAGTACGCCGCCTGTATCAGCCCGTGCTGTGGTACCCGGTGCGTAATATCCGTAATGCGGGCACCAGGCGCATGTTGCAGCAGCACAGCCTTTGCCATGCTCACAGACGCATCCCTTGTGCCCAGGTCTGTTAATAAAGTAATGATCGGTTTACTCAAAGTATAGGCAGTGTCCTGCCAAAATTAATCTTTTATGGGTTGATGCCCACATAAAAAAAGCCCGCATTGCTGCGGGCTTTTCACAAAGTATGTATTGTTATTAAAGCGTACGCTTCACTTCTACTTCTTCAAAGCCTTCAATGATGTCGCCTACCATCAGGTTGTTATAGTTCTTCACCATAAGTCCGCATTCGTAGCCTGCGTTCACTTCCTTCACATCATCCTTAAAGCGTTTCAATGAACTCAGTTCGCCGGTATGTACCACTATGCCATCGCGCACTATGTTCAGCCTTGTTTGGCGGGTCATCTTGCCATCAAGCACATAGCAGCCGGCAATAGTGCCTACACCATTGATCTTGTAGATCTCGCGTATCTCTATATTGCTTACTGTCTTCTTCTCTACCTTTGGTTCCAGCAGGCCTTCCATAGCGCTCTTAATCTCTTCGATAGCATCGTAGATGATCGAGTAAGTGCGTATTTCGATATTCTCCTGTGTAGCCAGCTTCGATGCCTGCATAGACGGGCGTACCTGGAAGCCGATGATGATGGCATCTGATGCGGTAGCCAGCAATACATCACTTTCCGTGATCTGTCCAACACCCTTATGCACTACATTCACTGCTACTTCCTGTGTAGACAGCTTCTGCAGCGAATCGCTTAATGCTTCTACCGATCCGTCAAAGTCACCCTTGATGATCACCACCAGCTCCTTGAAGTTGCCGAGTGCAAGGCGACGGCCAATTTCATCCAGTGTGATATGCTTGCGAGCGCGTATACCCTGCTCACGCATGATCTGCGCCCTGTGATTAGCCAACTCTTTAGCTGCATTCTCATCTTCATACACACGGAATTTTTCACCCGCCTGTGGCGCGCCGTTCAGGCCCAGTACCTGTACCGGTGCCGATGGCCCTGCCGTGGTCACACGTTGTCCGCGCTCGTTGAACATGGCTTTGATCTTACCGTAGTGCTGTCCGCACACGATCATATCGCCCTGGTTCAGTGTGCCGTTCTGTACAAGTATTGTGGATTGGTAGCCACGGCCCTTATCGAGTGATGCTTCGATCACGCTGCCTGATGCGTCCCTGTCGGGGTTGGCCTTCAGTTCCAGCAGTTCTGCTTCAAGTCCTATTTTTTCCAGCAGTAGGTCTATATTCAATCCCTTCTTGGCAGATATCTCCTGGCTCTGGAATTTACCACCCCAGTCTTCCACCAAGATGTTCATGCCCGCCAGCTGTTCCTTTATCTTTTCCGGGTTAGCCCCTTCTTTATCTATTTTGTTGATAGCGAATATCATCGGCAGGTTGGCAGCCTGCGCGTGCGATATGGCTTCCTTCGTTTGAGGCATTATAGCATCATCCGCGGCTACCACTATCACAGCCACATCGGCTACCTTGGCGCCACGGGCACGCATGGCCGTAAAGGCTTCGTGGCCCGGTGTATCCAGGAAGGTGATCTGTTTGCCTGTTGCAGTAGTAACCCTGTAGGCGCCTATGTGCTGGGTGATACCACCTGCCTCACCGGCTACTACATTCGCACTGCGCACATAATCCAGCAATGAGGTCTTACCATGGTCCACGTGGCCCATGATCGTTACGATCGGCGCGCGTGGCAGCAAGTCTTCTTCATTATCTGCTTCTTCAGTTTCTTCGTCTTGCTCCTGTTCCAGGTTAATGAATTCCACATCATACCCAAACTCGCTGGCTACAAGTTCTATCACTTCCGCATCCAGGCGCTGGTTGATGGACACCATAATGCCCAGCGTCATACACTTACTGATCACATCAGCAAAGCTTACATCCAGCAGGCTGGCAAGCTCGCTCACAGAGATGAACTCGGTCACCTGTATCAGGTTCGACTGCTCTGCGTTCTCAGCTGCGCTGCGCTTATCAGCCATTTCATCGCGCTTGCTGCGGCGGTATTTGGCTTTCAGGTTTTTGCTGCGGGTTGAGCCCGTCAGTTTGGCCTGTGTTTCACGTATCTTATCCTGTATGGCTTTAGCATCTACTTCCTGCTGTTGGGCATTCATAGGTGCATTGCGCGGTGCGCCACGGCGGTCGCCGCCCTGGCCCGGCCTGAATGGCCCTGATCCGCCGCCACTCCGTTGCCCGAAGCCTGATCCGTTGCCCATTGGTCGTCCTACGCCGCCGCCGCCACCCGGCCTGTTGTATGGCCCGGTGCCGCGTTCGCCGCCGCCTGTCCTTGGCCCGCTGCCCGGTAATTGGCTGCGGTCGCGGTTGTTAGGGTCCGGCTTATGTGTTTCAGGTTTCTTATCTACCGGTATGCGTTTGCGTTTGCGTTTTTCGCCTGCGCTTCCGCCACGGTCGCGGTCTCCTCCCCTGTTGTTACCGGATGGTTGTGATACGGGCAGTTCTATCCTCCCTATTATCTTTGGCCCGACCA
>CAIVKT010000631.1 GCA_903906615.1 uncultured Bacteroidota bacterium
GGTTTGCACGCAGGCACATCTATGAGTCGTTCCCATACCGCGCTGCAAGCAAGCAGCCTGTAGAAGCTGAATAAGAAAACCCCAACCCTCCCGCTGATGAAGCGGGATCTTGTGCAGGGGAAATTTTGGTTGAGTTCCTTAATCTTCAAGTAAATATTACTTAAAATAAAAGCAAAAGGCGCAACGTACCGTAGCGCCTTTTGCTTTTATTCTGCAACTCATTATTTGAACGACATCGCCTCTTTACCCGCCAGCTTTCTGAGTATACCCAGTTGCCCTAAATGATAGGCTTCATGTGATAGAAGGAACGCAAACATGCCCAGCATTGTATCATCTGCAATAGGTGACTGCACCGGCGACTTTGAAGCAAACACATCATCCGGTATTTTGCAGATAGCTTCACTAAGCAAGGGAGATACTTCATTCCACCGTGCCGTTATTTCTTCTACAGATGGATAGACGGCATGGAGGTCAAGAATAGCGCCGCGCCCAAACTGGGCGCGGTAGCTGCCATCTACCGGCAGCTCAGCAAACTTGCTCATGCTGCCCAGGCGGGTATCCAGCATATGGCCCATTACCCATTTTATGTTATTGATTTGGTCGCTGTTGCGCGTATTGGCTTCGGTATCCGATAACCCTTCTGTTACATTATTGAACAGGCGCGTTTGCAGATCTAACTGCATCCTGAATGCTGCTGCTGCTTGAGACATGATGTTTTTGATTTAAAGATTAAACAATCCGGGATCGCAATATAAATACAGGCAACATCAAATTAAACTATTTTTGCAATAATTAACGTTATTTTCTGCGCTTTCAAAGCAATGAAGATTTGACCTACATTTACAATACATAACTATGGCAGGAAGAAACAGCGCGGGAGACAAAAGAAAAGTGGTAACACTGCTGCTTACCTGTGTACCTTCGTGGGTATTCACCTACCTTTCTGTCAACTTCTTTACAGCATACACTTACGGCCTGTTCATATGGCTGCCATTTGTGCTGGGCTGCGCCACAACGCTTATCTATGGCTACAAAAATCCTGTAGCTACAAAGGCCGGCACTCGCAACACTGCATACCTGGCGTTGCTCGTTTTTTCGCTTGGCCTGCTGGTCTTCGCATGGGAGGGAGTTATATGCCTCATCATGGCTGCCCCAATCGGCTTCTTCTTCACCTGGATCGGGTATCTTATAGGTTATTGGCTCATCAGGAAGAAAATGGGCAATAATACCACTGTTATTGTACTACTGTTATTTGCCTCTGTGCCATCGCTTATGGCGTTTGAGCATACGGTAAAGGATGAAGAGCAGTTGCGCTCCGTTACCACATCGGTTGAGATCAATGCCACACCCGGGGCCGTGTGGAAGAATGTCATCTCCTTTCCACAACTTAAAGAACCAAACGAATTGGTTTTTAAAACGGGCATAGCCTACCCCATCAATGCCACAATTGAGGGCACAGGAGTGGGCGCGGTGCGCCATTGCAACTTCTCTACCGGCAGCTTCGTAGAGCCTATTACCGTATGGGATGAGCCGCACCTGCTGCAGTTCTCCGTAGCCGACCAGCCGGCAACTATGAAGGAGCTTAGCTTTTACGATATACACCCCAATCACTTGCATGGGTATTGGGTATCTAAGCAAGGCCAGTTCAAGCTTACGCCGCTGCGTAATGGCCATACGTTATTGGTAGGCACTACCTGGTATGTAAATAAAATAAAGCCCGGCGCTTACTGGGAAGTATGGAGCGACTATATAGTGCATAAGATACATACCCGTGTGCTGGCACACATTAAAGAACAAGCCGAGAAACAATAGCAATGGAATACGTAGTACTGGTAGATGAGCAGGATAAAGAGATAGGGACAATGGAGAAGCTACAGGCCCATGAAGAGGGCAGGCTGCACAGGGCTATATCTGTTTTCGTCTTCAACACCCGCGGCGAAATGTTACTGCAACAACGGGCCGCAGGCAAGTACCACTCCGCCCTCCTATGGACCAATGCCTGCTGCAGTCACCCCCGGCCCGGCGAGCGCGTGGCCGATGCCGCACACCGCAGGCTGCACGAAGAAATGGGTATCAGCTGTCCTTTGCAGGAGCTATTCAGCTTCACCTACAAAGCACATTTGGAAAACAATTTGACCGAGCACGAATTCGACCACGTTTTTAAAGGGATAACAGACGAAGAGCCACACCCGGATGCCAGTGAGGTGGCAGCATTCAGGTATGTGGGTATGGAAACACTCAGGCACGACATAGCCGCAAACCCGGACATGTATACGGAGTGGTTCAAGATCTGTATCAAAGAGCATGTAGCCATGCTTCAACCACGTAACTGATCTTCAGCACCGGCAACGCACCATTATAAGCTGCATCACTATAACTATCAATATATTACAGTTGCAGAATAATAATAGAGGCTTTCATTTAAACCAATTACTTATATTTCGGTCAAAACCAGTTCATAAATCATGCGAATGGCTCATCGTTTACTGCTGCTGTGCGGCCTTTTTCTTATTACCCAGACCTCAATAGCCCAAACTTATAATGTTACCGGACGCATACTGGATGCTTCAGACACCACTACGCTTATTGGTGTAACTGTTGCTGTTACCGGCATTACCGACACCACAACAAAAACAGGCGCAGTTACCGATACGGTGGGCAACTTTGAGGTAGATAATTTAAAGCCCGGCAAGTACAAAGTACATATAGAATACCTGGGCTACCTTACCATCAACCAATCCGTAACTATCGCTGATAAAAATGTATCTCTCGGCAATATCGGCATGAAGACCTCTGATAAAGAGTTGAAATCTGTAACGGTAAAAGGTAAACAGATAAGGGCGGAGCAGTTGGGCGATACCATCTCGCTTCATGCAGATGCCTATAAAACCAACCCCGATGCCACCGCAGAAGACTTGGTAACTAAGATGCCGGGCTTCACATCAGACAACACAGGCGTAAAGGTAAATGGCGAAAGCGTGCAGCAGGTATATGTGGATGGCAAGCCCTTCTTTGGCACCGACCCTACACTGGCATTGCGCAACCTGCCCTCAGAAGTTATAGACAAGATACAGGTGTTTGATAAACTGAGCGACCAGTCCCAGTTCACCGGCTTTGATGACGGCACCGCACAAAAAACGATCAATATAGTAACGAAGAAAAACAAACGCGAGGGCGTTTTCGGCAAAGTGTATGCGGGCTACGGCACCGATGATACCTACCTCGCAGGTGGCAACCTGAATATATTTAATGGCGACCAGCGCATATCTATACTGGCGCTTTCCAACAACATCAACCAGCAAAACTTCAGCTCGCAGGATATACTGGGGGTAACAGGTGGTGGCGGCCAAAGCCGCGGTGGTGGCGGCAGTGGTGGCCGGGGCGCTTTTGGCGGTGGTGGCGGGGCGGCCAATAACTTCCTTGTGAACCAGCAAGGCGGCATCACTACCACCAACTCATTCGGCATCAACTACAGCGACGACTGGGGCAAGAAATTAAAAGTAACAGCCAGCTATTTTTATAACGGCACAGATAATGTGAATAACACCAGCCTGGCGCGCAATTATTTTACCGGGTCGGATGCAGGTAATGTGTACCATGAGAATGACTACGCGGATACCAAAAATTACAACCACCGTGTGAACCTTAGATTTGAATACACTATTGATTCCTTCAACGCGATCATCTTTACACCCAGCATCAGCTTCCAGAAAAACAACGCCACTACCTCGCAAACGGCCAGTACCGACAGCACGGGCGGCACAAGTATGTTCCCGCTATCCAGCACTATAAATCACAGCACGGCAGATAATTCAGGCTACAGCTCATCAAACAACCTGCTGTACCAGCACAAATTTAAAAGGCCGAGGCGCACCATTTCCTTCAACATCAATAACTCGCTGAGCGAAAAGACCGGCACCGGCAACTACTACGCCAATGACAGCGAATATTATTATAATGCCCTGCTTAAAGACAGCACCAACATACTGAACCAATATTACACCCAATACAACAACAGCTATACCATCGGCGGCAGCCTCAACTATACCGAGCCACTAGGCAAGAAAAGCCAGCTGCAGGCCAATTACAGCCCGTCTGTAACAAAGGGGATAGCAGATAAAGAAACCTATAACTTCAGTCCGGGCACCAATAGTTTCAGCGATTTTGATGACACCCTGTCCAATAAATACCACAGCACATACAACGTGCAAAAAGGCGGCCTCAGCTACCGCGTAGGCGATAAGAAGTTGAACTTCAGCATAGGCGCTAACGTACAGTACGCCACATTGGACGGCACCGAAACCTACCCTACTACCACCCCTGTGCAAAAGAACTTCACTGATGTGCTGCCGACAGCCTTTTTCAACTATCGCTTTGCGGATGGCCGCAACTTGCGCATTATGTACCGCACCGGCATATCGGCACCAAGTATATCGCAGTTGCAGGATGTGGTGGATGTAAGCAACCCGCTGCTGCTCAATACCGGCAACCCCAACCTGAGGCAGGATTATGAGCAGACCATTATAGTGCGCTATGGCCTTACCAAGGCCAAGAACGCGCACAACTTTTTTGTGTACCTCTATGGCAATGCTATCAGCAACTATATAGGCTCAGCGACTTACCAGCCGAGGACCGACTCCACATTCAAAGGACCGGGGGCCACAACACCCGTTATCATTGAACGTGGCGGGCAGCTTACATTGCCTGTGAACCTTGATGGCTACTACAGCGGCAAGGCATTCCTTACCTATGGCATCCCAGTTGACTTTATTAAGTGCAACCTTAACCTGAATGGCGGGTTCAACTACACCCGCACACCGGGTGTGGTGAATAACGCGATCAATTACTCAGGCAACTCCGTACCCTCAGCAGGCGTAGTACTGAGCAGCAATGTGAGTGAGAATGTGGACTTCACGCTGTCTTACTCCGGCAATTACAACATTGTAACCAACACACTGCAAAACCAGACCAACAACAATTACTACAGCCATGTGGCCGGTTTCAAGATCA
>CAIVKT010000632.1 GCA_903906615.1 uncultured Bacteroidota bacterium
TAATAGAGAAATTCGACTTCACCACCATACCACTAAAAATGGGGGAGTACGAAGCCTGCACATTCGCCAACTGCAACTTCTCCGGCGCCGATATCTCCGACATCAGGTTCTTTGAGTGCGTGTTCCAGGGCTGTAACCTCAGCAATGCCAAAATGCAAAAGACTGTGCTTAGAGGCGTGCAATTCAAAGACTGCAAAATGCTGGGCCTGCGTATGGATGAGTGCAATAAATTCGGTTTTGCCGTTAGCTTTGACAACTGCGCCCTCAGCCACTCTTCCTTTTACCAGAAGGTACTCAAAAGCACTTTGTTCAGAAAAACAGTACTGCAAGAGGTGGACTTTACCGCCTGCGACCTCAGCAGCGCTATTTTTGACGAGTGCGACCTCGCAGGTGCCACATTCGATAATACCAACATTGAAAAGGCCGACTTTCGCACGGCCTACAACTATTCCATAGACCCCGATAAGAACAAACTAAAGAAAGCAAAATTTTCGATCACGGGCATCAGCGGCCTGCTGGATAAACATAACATAGACATCAGCTAAACCATGGAACCAAGAATAGAAACACTCACTGAGAAAAAACTGGTAGGCACTCACGTGCGTATGTCGCTGGTTGAAAATAAGACACTGCAACTGTGGCAGGGCTTTATGCCCCACAGAAGGCAGATAACCAATAATGTAAACAACGACCTGATCTCCATGCAGGTATACGACCACGAGCTCTACTTCGCCGACTTCAACCCCGAAAGCGACTTTACAAAATGGGCAGCAGCAGAGGTCGCGGATCATAACGCCATACCCGCCGGTATGGAGGCATTTACACTGCCTGGCGGCCTGTATGCGGTATTTCCCTACAAAGGGACCCCGGCCGATGGCGCGCGCATGTTCCGCTACATCTTCGCAGAATGGCTGCCGGATGCCGAGTATGTATTAGACCATCGCCCGCACTTCGAGATCCTCAGCGAAAAATACCGCAACGATGACCCCGACTCAGAAGAAGAGATATGGATACCCATAAAGCCGAAAAGCGAACTGTCATAGTCTTGGTCATCTACTATCTACTATCTACTAATGACCATCTACCCCTTTTAGGTTTTAACTTTTAACCTTTGACTTCCACTAGTGGCACTATCTTTTTAACCCCGCTACAGGAACAAAATTGTTTGACCTAAAACTTAATAACCATGAAACCGATACTATTAGTTGTTATAGCATTTTCCACGACCTCCTGCTTTGCGCAGCAATCTCAAGCCCCATGCTTTAATGTACCCGTTACATTATCAGGCAATACCACCAAAGAAGTTTCTGTAACAGCAGATGCTACTAAAAGCAGCACCAACTGCACCTATGTATACTACCATCGCCGCCGCAATCACAAACGCCCGCTCGCAGATATGTACAGCGGCCTCACCGACACTCATGCCTCGACCCCTATATTACTCAGCACTAAGAAGGACATGCAGCCACGGACGCAGTCTTACAAAGTAACCGTTAACTCACCTGATGCTACGGTCACAGCCTGTCCCGATTCTACTCTTAACCTCCAGGCTAACATCAGCGTTGAGCAGGAATCTGAGTTTACCGGTTTTTATCCTATTGAGAATAAGAATTACAAGTTGGTATCCCGTAGGGTATACATGAAGACAAAAAGGAAAATGTGCAAGGCTATGCGGGATGAGAACAAAGTAGCCCGCCTCACCGGTACTCGAGATATGTAATACGTTTTTTAATAACAACGAAAAGCCGCCTGCGTAAAACCGGGTGGCTTTTTTCTTCGTTTATTGAGGTGTCATTTGCTGTTTCCGGCCAAAACAATATTATTTTACACCTGTTATGAAAAAATACGTTCCTCTTCTGTTATTGGTGTTGCTGGCCTCCACGCCTTTGTATGCCCATGTTATCCAGTACGAGGTGGATCAGATCGGTAAAGGCGCCGTATTCTGGAAGTATATGCTGGTGGGCTTTGAGCATATCATACCCCTCGGCTTCGATCATATACTGTTCATTACCTGTGTATTCTTCCTTAGCCCCAATCTCAAAAATGTGGTGCTACAGGCTTCTATGTTTACGCTGGCACACTCCATTACGCTCGGGCTGTCCATGTATGGCATCATCAAGCCGCCTGCTAATATTATAGAGCCGCTCATAGCCATTTCCATCGTATTCCTTGCCGTAGAAAATATCCTGTCCGACCGGGTCAAACCCTGGCGGCTGCTGATGGTGTTCCTGTTCGGTATGGTGCATGGCATGGGCTTTGCCGGTGCGCTCTCGCAACTGGGTATGCCGCGCTATGCTTTTGCCACAGCCCTCATCAGCTTTAATGTGGGGGTAGAGATCGGCCAGCTTACTATCATACTGCTCCTGTACTTCTTCATCTCCCGCCCCTTCTCCAAAACGCCGTGGTACCGCAAGCGCATCGTTATACCCATCAGCATAATAGTAGCCCTCGTTGCTTCATATTGGACCATACAGCGTATATTTTTTGTCTAGTGGCTTTTGCCTTACTCCACCACCAGTTTGTGCGTACTTACCAGTTTGCCTGTTATCGCCTGCACTATATACATGCCTTGCACAGCTATTGCCGCATGGGGTATTTGTATGCGGGCATCATTGCCTGTTAGCTGCTCGCTGGTTGTATATACTACCTTGCCTGTTATATCGGTCACCACTACACTGGCTATGGTGTTGGGCATATCTTTTATGATCACATAGGCATCGCCATTGGTGGGGTTGGGTGCTACAGCTACATCTGTATTGGCCATGGACACATTGCTCACGCCCGCAGGCCAGTGGCTGAAGTTAACCCTGTCCATATAAAAGTTATTGCCGCTGCTATATGCACCCGTTGTTGTCGTGGAATCCGGCCCCACACCTATGCCCGGCCGGTACCTGAACCTGAAAATGGTATAATTCGTTCTGGCTGCCATGGGTATGTTGATGCCCATCTGCTCCCAGTCGCCCAGCCATAGCGGCGCGTCCGGTATATCTAAAGCTCCCTTGTTGTCTATATCTTTTGTGCCCAGGTAGGTAAGTACAGTCCATGTATCAGAGCGGTCTGTAGAGTAGTCGATCTCCAGCGTGTCGTTCCAGTCCAGTGGGTTTGATGATCTTGTGGCGCCGCTA
>CAIVKT010000633.1 GCA_903906615.1 uncultured Bacteroidota bacterium
AATATTTTGCGGAACTGCATGTAACAGATGAAGGGAGCTATTGGGAAACAGGTAACAAAATTCTGGTGAAAGAAACCTTTGATCGTTATAACCAGATGATGGATAATTTCTCAGTTATGCTTGAAAACATGCCTGCCAAGAGAAATGAAACGATCGATGAATTCATTAACAGGCTGTTTGCCTATATCGAAAACAAGCAGAGGACGTAAATAATGGTTACTATAACACAAATCCTCTACGCAAGCAGAGGATTTGTGTTAATGATATAAAATTTGTTATAATGATATGAAATAAGGTTAGTCTTTCGTCTTTTGATGCAAAAAATCAAAAGACTATGTGTGCTATTGCCCCCTGCGCATGCCGTTAGTATATGCCCTCCATTTTTCGATCACCTCGGCCATATCTGCCGGGAGGTCTGAGTCGAATTGTTGCCAGGTGTTGGTGCCGGGATGGGTGAAGCCCAACTCTTTGGCATGAAGCGCCTGGCGTGGCAGTACCGAGAAGCAATTATCAATAAATTGTTTATACTTATTAAATACCGTCCCCTTTACTATCCTGTCGCCGCCATAGGTGGCATCATTAAAGAGGGGGTGGCCGATGTACTTCATATGCACCCTGATCTGGTGTGTGCGGCCTGTTTCCAGGCGTAGCTCCACAAGGGTCACATAATTGAAGCGCTCCAATACTTTGTAGTGTGTGATAGCGTCCTTTCCGTGATCGCCATCCGGGAAAGTGTCCATGATCTTTCGGAAGCGAAGGTTGCGCGCGATGTTCACATGAATGGTGCCTTCATTGGCCTCCATGTCTCCCCATACCAGGGCTATGTAGCGGCGGTGTACCGTATGCGCCTTGAACTGGGCTGAGAGCTTGGCTACCGCATCGGCAGTTTTGCCGATCACTACGAGCCCGGTAGTATCTTTATCTATACGGTGTACCAGTCCCACACGGGTGAGGTTGTCAATCTCCACCTTCTCTTGCTGCAAGTGCCACGAAAGGCCGTTCACCATAGTACCTGAATAGTTGCCGCAACCCGGATGCACTACCATGCCCGATGGCTTATTAACGATCAGCAGGGTATCATCTTCGTATGGTATGTCCAGTGGTATGTTTTCTGCGATCACCTCCTGGCTCTCCGGGCGGCGTGTTTCAAAAACTATAATCGTATCATTGGGCCTTACCCTGTAGTTCGACTTAACTACATCGTTATTTACCAGTATAAAGCCGTCATCTATGGCATTCTGTATCTTATTGCGGGTAGCGCCTTCGAGGCGCACCATCAGGAATTTATCTATGCGCAGGGGCTCCTGTTTGGGTTTGGTCACCATACGAAAGCGTTCTACCGGCTGGTCGCCGGCCTCATTTAACTCTTCTTCGGGTTCTTCATCGTCCCACACATCTTCTATTTCGTCGGTACCGGCCATAGTGCAAATATAAACCTCAAATTGTAATGATGAAGACTGTTGTAACGGTTATTTGCTGAGAATGCGCACATCTACCCTTCGGTTGAGTTCCATTTCTTCTTCGGTTATTTCGGGGTCATCAATAGGGTTGTTGTTGCCCAGTCCTATATATTTTAGCCGGGCTTTATCTATGCCATAAGATACTAATGAGTCGTATATGCTGCCGGCCCGCAGGGTAGATAATGTGGAGGAATCATAAGGCTCATCAAGCCCGGGATAAGGCCCGAGGCAGCATACATGGCCTTCCAGTTGTATAGTATAGGTCTTGTTAAGCTCCAGGAAATTATAGAGAATTTTGAGTTGTGGGATAGACTCAGGTGTAAGTCGCAAAGACCCCCTGTAGAAATGGATCTCATTGAGTGGCAGGGTCTCGTTGGCCTGCCTGTTTTGCATATAGTAGGCGAATTTTTGCGCGGCAGGTGTATCCGGCTCTTTTTCAATGATCACATCCACTCTTCGGTCGAATGGATTGGCTGTATTTTCTTTGCTATCCTTGCCCCTGGCTTTTCCTTTGCCCATACACAGCGTTACATTATTACGCTCATAACCGTTTACCAGCAGGTAGTCCATCACGCTCTTTGCCCGTGCTTTTGATAATGCAGCATTGTAGTCGTTGCTGCCGAGGTTGTCGCAATAGCCCAATACCATTATTTTGTGATCGCGAGATATGATGCCATGGGCAGCCGCACTATCCAGACGATGGGTGGCCTGGTCGCTGAGGCCGGTGTTATCCAATTGGAAATATACCCTTACTGTGTCATGCGGCTGGCCATAGGTTATTACCACTGCCAGCATGGCCAGAATGAATAACGCAGCCGGTTTGTATATCATCCACTTCATCAGTAGTATACTTTATTGTGTTGTTCCGATCAGTATTATTCGTCAGATACCTTTATTTCATCGATCTTACCTGGCAATGCCGAATTGAGGTAGAATGCACTATTGCTGTTCCTCATTTGCATATTGGTATTCGTTGGCCCGAATGGCTGATCGTTTACAGTTGCCGAGAGCATGTTGTTCTGAACGTGTATCACCACATGGTTCTCGGCGGTGGCACTCAGCTTCACCGACAATGCGGGGCTCCACGTAGCGCCGTTGCCGTAAGCAAAGGCGTACTGCATAGGGTCATCACCATTTTGTACCATAATGAAGCCGGTGCACTTGGCGGTAGGCGACATGTTAGAGAACAGTAATGCTCCCTTTGCCTGCATCCGCGGATCGATGGTAGCAAAAAACTCTATTGTGAAATTCGCAGGCAGGTTTAATACTGGATCTAACGCGATCAGCTTATTAAAGTCGCCATAGTTTTTATAGCAGATCGTATGTGTATCTGTCTTTAACCTGTTGGGCAGAGGGTGCGGATCGTGTTTAAGCAATACCATCGTGCGGTCGGGTGTTTCTTTTACAATGGTGGTGCTTTCTGCTAACGCTTTGGCTATAGAGTCAGCAACGTTCACTGCTATGGCTTGGGTCTGCCAGGGGTGGCTGGCATCATATAGGATAGGGTGGTTGGTGCGCTTAATGAGGCTTACAACACTATCTAACTCCGAGCGGAAGAACATTTCTGTAGAGCCTGCCATGTTCAGCGGGTTGTAATAATCGCCACTTGCGTAGTAGTAGCTATCAAAGTCTTTGGCAAGGATAAGTACAGTGTCTTTCGCCGGTATATTATTCTTAATGAAGTTCATTCTTACAGCCAGCGCATCTTCCTGTTGCTTATGTTCATCAAAGGCATTGCTTTCGGCGAAGCTTTGTATGGATGGCGTATAGTATAACATTGATAATGCGCCATCTGCAATAAAAATAAATGGAATGAGGAACAAGGCAACGCTTTCATGCAGCTTCAGTTTGCCTTGTGTTTTTATATAATTGGCCAGTTTGCCGCAGAAGATGGTGAGTATAATGAGGGCAGGGTACATGACCACATCAACAGCGTAATCGTAAGAGCGACCCTGGAAGTAGGTGAACAAGCCACAACCCAGGATGAAAAGGAATGCGAGTATGGGGTTGTCGCCCGTATCGTCTTTTCGGAGGTGGTAAACGCAGTATATGCAAGAGATGAGATACACAATGGCAGGCAGGTTCCAAAAGTGGAAGAACGACATAGGCAGCATGAAGTAGCCCGAGATATAAAATATGTTCTGGAATTTGGAGAAGCTACTTATATCCGGCCACATGCTGGAATGTACTTTAGTAGTTATAAAGAACAGGAATATGATAAAGGCCAGTGAGCCGATCATCCATGCCGCAGGCATCTTTGCTTTTTGAATGGCTTCCTTTATACTTCTTGCGCCCAGGGCGGGTAGCAGCAAAGAAATGAGTGCAGCAGCAAAAACAAACAGCCCTGAATCGAGGTTCCACAACAGCGCTACAGATGAGCTGATAGCCATGATGGGCAGTATGATCTTTTTTGTTTTTACAGTACCATTATTGTAATAAGCCACCAGGAAAAATACCAGTGCCGGAAAGAAGAAGCGGAGCGGCATGTATTGATAGTAATAATGCGCAGTAGTTTCAAAAGGTAAGCGGGGCAGCCAGTATTGCCAGAGCACCAGGCATAAAAAACCAAGCAGCGTTAAAAGGTCATTCTTTAGGATGCGCTTCATACCCAGGAATACGAAGAGAAAGGCCGCGCCATTCATTAGCGCCATCACAAATGTAAATTTGTAAGTGCTGAGGCCAATGATCTTGAATATAGGATTGAGTACCCATGCGTAGAGGCCGTATTGGGCATTAAGGTTTACCAGCAAAGACTTACCCGCATATACCTGTGTTACAGAATAGTATACCGCATTTGTTTCCATAAAGCGGCCCCACTCCTGCGCTGCCAGCTGAAAGACATTGTACAGCACAATATCAATAATGATGACAGAGGCAATGCCATAAGCAACGATATTGGATACTATTTTTTTTACCGGAGCATCAGGCAGCTTGATGTACAGTAGCAGCAGGTAAGCCATAGCGGCATAGACTACGATCATTACCCCGGGATTAATTACAGACACCAGGTTGTTGGCAAACATAGTGGCAGTAGTGCCATCCTGCACATACAGCAGGTTTTGCTTCAACAGGTTGGTGAGGAACAAGATAAATATCGCCACCC
Organism: uncultured Bacteroidota bacterium; assembly: GCA_903906615.1. GTDB lineage: Bacteria > Bacteroidota > Bacteroidia > Chitinophagales > Chitinophagaceae > Nemorincola. The sequence continues at coordinate 4,564 of CAIVKT010000633.1, forward strand.
CGGCCCAGTTGATAAATGCAGCAATAGAAGAGCTGAGCAACGCTCTCTTTTTATTGACGAGCGTAAAAATGCCTAAAATAATAAGCGGGGCCAGGACGACGGTAAGCTGAAACTGCAACCGCTCTACCGGTTCCGGGTAGAAGGTATTGGCCGGCCATATGGATAGCGGCGACACCTGATCTACAATTGCTTTTACATCGGGTGAGTAGCTGGTATATACAAAGTGACCAATGATATATAATATAAAGATGCTTATCAGCAGTGTGAGTGTGCCGATAGCAAGGTTGATGCGTAATGTGTCCGGTGCTCCGGGTGTTTTGGTCGCGGTAGGTTTTGGTGCAGCCGGTTGCTGTATTGCATTCTTTTTATCAGGTTTCATTCAGGCAATGATTTTAAATATACTTGCAGTTCGTTATTCAATGGGGAAAAATACAAATGATTTTTGAATTCGGGTTATAGGTTGCACTTTATATGGCTTTGATTTTATTTGCGGTATTAAAAAATGAGTTTTACTTTGCGGGAGCGGATAAAACCCCGGCACATGTCAAAGAAAAAAAACTCATCTGTAAAGAGCGATGCACATATAACCCATAGAGCGCCGCAGCAGACTGCGCAAGAAACAAGCGCCCCTGCGCCTTCTCTTTTGTTGTCAAAGATCGCAGGAAAGGAGCTTTATATACTTATGGCTGCTATTGCTTTAGGCTGCTTTGTGGTGTTCAAGGATTTTATTTTGTTCGAGAAGGTGTATCTCTTCAAAGATATTGGCAGCGACTCTATTAATATATACTTTCCATGGCTGGTGCATATGACCGATTATATCAGGGCAAATGGCGTGCCTACCTGGACCTTCTCGCAGGGATTGGGGCAAAACATGTTCCCGCTATGGATAGGCGATATTTTCTCGAACCTGCTCATGTTGTTGTTCAGTAAGCAGAGCCTGCCTTATACGCTGGCCTATGTAGAGGTTATCAAAATATTGCTTTGCGGCTGGGTGTTCTATAAATATCTTACCGAGCTGAAGTTGCATAAATACGCAGCCTGCATAGGCGCGTTCCTGTTTGCATTCAGCGGCTATATCATACTTGGCGGCTGCTGGACGATATTTTCTCTTGAGGCATTGTATGTGGCCATGATGCTCTATGGTTTTGAGCGCTGGCTGAACCATGGCAAGTGGCTATGGTTTGTTGTTGGCCTTACTGCCATTAGCTTTTTGCAGCCGTTCTTCCTGTTCCCGTATGCTATATTCCTGGCGGTGTATATACCGGTACGGTACAACGATATACATGATGGCACATGGAAACAGTTTCCTGTATTCCTGCTCAAGACACTGGGGCTATCAGTGCTGGGTGTGGCTATAAGCGCCTACCAGCTTTTCCCCGACCTGCTGCAATATATAGAAAGCCCGAGGGTAGGCGGCGAGGCACAACTGATAGACAAACTGAAAGCACAGCCTGTATTTGGCGTGGCAGAAGACTGGCTGCGGTTTACCACCACCTTCAGGATGTTCAGCAGCGATATGCTGGGATCGGGTAGTGCTTTCCAGGGTTGGCAGAATTATTTGGAGGCGCCTTTGTTCTATTGTGGCATCTTCTGCCTGGTTACCTTCCCGCAGGTGTTTGTAGGTATGAACAGGAAACAGCGCATAGCCTACGGTATAATGACCGGCATATTTGTACTGCCGATTTTCTTCCCGTTCTTCCGCTATACCTTCTGGGCATATACGGGGGATTACTTCCGCACCTTCTCTTTAGTGATCACGCTGCTGCTGCTGCTGTATACGGCCAAAGCGCTGAGTAATATAATGAACACCGGCAAGGTGAACCTGATCGTCTTGGGCGTTACTGTTGCTTTCCTGCTGTTCCTGTTATATACACCGGCTGAGCAATTTGCACCTGCCATTAATAGCGGCCTGCGGTCATTTGCCACACTGCTGATATTTATTTATGCAGGCGTGCTATACGGGCTTAGCACCAAGGGCGAATTGAAGAACATATCGCGGGTGGCGCTGGTGGTGGTTTGTTTCTTTGAGTTGATCTACTTCTCCTCACAAACTATTGGTGAGCGCGATGTAATGACCAGCAGCGACCTAACCGACAGGGTAGGGTATAACGACTATACGGTGGATGCAATAAAATACCTGAAAGCTAAAGACCATAGTTTTTTCCGCGTGAATAAGGATTATGCGTCGGGCATGGCTATACACCAGAGCATCAATGATGCCAAGGTGCAGGGCTACTATGGCTCGGCATCTTATTACTCCTTCAACCAGAAGAACTATATCAAATTCCTGGCAGGGCTGGGCGTTATAGACCCGAAGAATGAAATGGCTACCCGCTGGGCTATGGGTGTTGGTGGCAGACCTTTACTGTTCTCTCTTGTTAGTGGCAAATACTGGTTAGTGAAAAAGCCGGATACGCATGTGGAAACATTTGGGTATGACCAGGTAGGGACTTTTGGCGACGTAAAGGTGTACCAAAACAGGTTTGTTATTCCCTTTGGTGTAGCTTATGATACTGTGCTGGATGAGGCATCGTTCAAAAAGATGAGCAACTTCCAGAAGGACCAATACTTGCTGAGGGGCTGTGTAATAGACAGTGCGGATGCCGACCTGCTGGCTATGGGCAAAAAGTTCAATATGGCGGATACGACCATTCCGTTCTCGCTGGACCGGTATGCCGGCTATGTAACTAACCTGAGAAAAGATACACTGACGATCACACAGTTCAAGGAAAGCGACATCAAGGGTACGATCAATGTTGCTGCGCCTAAAATATTGTTCTTCTCCATCCCGTTTGATGAAGGATGGAGCGCAACGATCAATGGCGCGCCTGCAAAGCTGTACAAAGTAGATTGCGGCCTCACCGGGCTGAAACTTGCTGCCGGTAAGAACGATGTCGAGATCAGCTTTGAGCCGCGCCTGATGAAGAAAGGAGCAATGGTGTCTTTGGTGAGCCTGTTGGTTTTTGCAGGCCTGTTATTTGTAACCCGCAAAAAAAATACGGCACCATCAAACGCCTGATATGAAGAAGATACTGGTAACAGGTGGTTCGGGGTTTATAGGGCGAAACGTGGCGGAATCGTACCTGCAGGATAAGTATGAGCTGGTAGCGCCTAAGCGCAGCGAGCTGGATTGCAGTGACGACGAAAGTGTGCGCCGCTACTTTGCACAACACAGCTTTGATGTGGTGATACACAGCGCAGCAAAACCGGGGCATAGAAATGCCGGAG
>CAIVKT010000634.1 GCA_903906615.1 uncultured Bacteroidota bacterium
CCGCAGCGCCAGAGCGAGATACGCCAGCACAAAAAGATCATCGTGTGCGAACATTGCGGCCGTATCCTCGTAGATACCGACCTGAACGACAAGGTGAACAACGCAAAATAATAACTCGAAATAGTTTATAATAAAAAAGGAGCCGGTTGGCTCCTTTTTTTGTGGAATAGATTATCGGTAGAAGATACAAGAATGGGGGTAATCGTTTTTTGCCTATTTTTGCACTCCCGTTGCGCCTCAGGCACTTTAAGTCCCGGTGGCTATAGGGATGACTTTTAACTTTTGACTTAAGATGAAAATATTAGTTTGTATCTGCCCGGTGCCAGACACCACCACCAAGGTCGCTTTCAGCGATAACAATACACATTTCAGCACACAGGGTGTTACGTTCATCATCAATCCGTATGATGAGTGGTATGCACTGGTGCGCGCGCTGGAGCTGAAGGAAAGCGGTGCCGCGACTGATGTGCACCTGGTAACCGTAGGCAAGGCTGATGCTGAGCCGGTGATACGTAAGGCCCTCGCACTGGGCGGCGATGAAGCCATACGCATAGATGCAGACAGCAACGATACCTATGCCGTAGCTGCGCAGATAGCCGAATACGCCAAGACCGTAGGTTACGACCTGGTATTGCTCGGCAAGGAATCAATAGACTATAACAATGGCTCGGTAAGCGCCATGGTAGCCGAGCTTCTGGATATGAATTACCTGGGCTTTGCGGCAAAAATAGAGATAGCAGGCACCACGGCCACTGTGACACGCGAAATAGAAGGCGGCGAAGAAACTGATACCTGTAGCCTGCCACTGGCCATTAGCTGCCAGAAGGGTGTAGCCGAAGCGCGCATACCCAATATGCGTGGTATAATGGCTGCACGCACCAAGCCACTGAAAGTGGTTCCGGCTGCTGCAATAGATGCACTCACCACTATAGTAGGCTACGAGCTGCCACCCGCCAAAACAGGCGTGAAGATGATAGCTGCCGACAACATGGACGAGCTGGTGAACCTGCTGCACACGGAGGCTAAGGTAATTTGATAATGTGGGCAATGTGAAAATGAATGTGATGAATGTGCAACCACATTACTCACTTTAAGGTTTTAACTTTTGCCTTTTGACTTAATACTAACTACTAAAGACTAATAAAAATGAGCGTTCTCGTTTTAGTTGAACATACACAAGGCGTATTTAAAAAGAAATCACTGGAGGCTATCCAGTATGCGGCCAATATCGCCGGCAGCACAGGCACTACGGTTACGGCTGTGGCTACCGGTAATGTGGGCGATGATGCCATGCAAGCGCTGGGCGCTTATGGTGCGCAGAAAGTATTGCACACCACGGATGCCCGCCTCGATAATTTTAACTCGCGTGCCTATACCAAGGTAATGATCACTGCCGCGCAGAAAGAAGGCGCTAAGGTGATCGTGGGCCTGCACGATACGGTGGGCAAGTCAGTATCGCCACGTGTGGCGGCACGCCTGAAAGCCGGCCTGGTGGCAGGCGCAGTCTCTTACCCCGATCTCAGTAAGGGCTTTGTGGTAAAGAAGAATGTATTCTCCGGCAAGGCATTTGCTTTTGTGAATGTGACCAGCGATATAAAAGTGATCACACTGATGCCCAATACCTACCCGGTAGTAAAGGGCGAAGGCACGTCTACAGTAGAAAAACTGGATGTGGCTTTTGAAGATAAAGACTTCTCTATACAGGTGAAGGAAGTAGCTAAGGCATCGGGCAGTGTGCCACTCTCCGAAGCAGAGCTGGTAGTGAGTGGTGGCCGCGGTATGAAGGGCCCGGAGAACTGGTATGTACTGGAAGACCTGGCCAAAGAACTGGGCGCAGCCACAGCCTGTAGCCGCCCCGTGGCCGACAGCCACTGGCGCCCCCATGGCGAGCACGTAGGCCAAACGGGCGGCACCATACGCCCCAACCTATATATTGCAGTTGGCATATCAGGCGCTATACAGCACCTGGCAGGCGTTAATGGCAGCAAGACCATCGTTGTCATCAACAAAGACCCCGAAGCGCCTTTCTTTAAGGCTGCCGACTACGGCGTACTGGGCGATGCCATGGAGATAGTGCCAAGGCTCACGGAGGCTGTGAAGAAGTTTAAAGCGAATCATTAACCCCCAACCCCCTAAAGGGGGCTTCCCCTTATTTTTTAAAGGCTGTCACAATGTGGCAGCTTTTTTTTGTTTTCAATACTATTTTGTAATATTATAGTATAGCCATTAAAGCCACGCCAGTCGCCACCGCTTTTAAGCCGTGGTTAAGCAAAGAATAAGAGTGGCTGTAGCCGAAATGCGTGACTATGTTTTTTACCATTTACCAAACTTAAAACAAAACCACATGCGCACTAAAAACATTGCTACCACAAAGTTGTTCCTCGTATCGCTTACGGCATTTTGTATGCTTGCATTTGCCTACAAGGGATATGCAACACCGGGCGGAGGAGCCTGGAAAAAGCAGACAACGCGAATAATAGACCTGGGTGAACAGGAAGACACCATAAAGCACCACATGAAAGATGCCAGCCCCGACACCACATTAGTAGAGCTATGGGTAAACGCCTTCAAAGCGGGCAGGCTCACACTCTATTCCAACATAGACCATTCGTTTACCACAAAGCTGAAAAAGGAGCAACTTCTTGAAATGCTGACCTCGAAACCAGACACCGTAATCATGATAGACCCGGTGGATGGCAAGGAAGTGATGAAAGTAATTCACCACGATCTTAACTACAGCGCGTTCCGCAAATACCGTATACTCGAAGACTGGACGTTTGACCCTGCTACCGGTAAAACCTCAGTAGAGATAACCGGTATAGCGCCGTTGCGCGAAATATACGGCGAGGCAGGCGAGTTTCGCGGCGTACAGGCTATCTTCTGGATACGCTACAAAGATGCACGGCCAATCATAGAAAAGCAGGAGCAGTACCACCCCACCAACACCATAAGCAGCAAAATATGGAACGACTATTTTTATGCTGATGAAGTGAAAGACAAAAACTAAAAGCTGAAATATCTATCTCTATGTTACTGCAAAAATATCTTACTGGCCTGTTATTACTCGCTGCACTATGCTTAGGCACTGCTGGCTATGCACAAAAAAGCAGGGACAAGGTATTTAAGAAGCAAGTGGTGCGTATCATAGACTTTACCGAGCAAGAGCATAATGAAATAGGCGATCATTACCAGGATGCCAATGATGATAGTACTTTAATGCAACTGCTTATTCCATTTATGAAAGCAGGCAGAATAATTGCTTACACTGACTCATCTTTTAAACACAAGCTGAATAAGAAAGGGCTAAAAAAGGCATTAAACCCTATTGTACCAGATACTACAGTTATGATAGACCCTGTAGATGGCAAAGAAATAGAGAAAATAATAGACCGTAATCGCAATGGCGAGTACATACATCAATACCGTGTACTCGAAAACTGGAGCTTCGACCCAAAGACCGGCAAAATAGCTATAGAAATAGTAGGCATAGCACCAATCATACAACTTTATATAAACGGTGATAGAAGTTATACCACATTACTATGGTTAAAGTATACCGATGCGAAGCCAGTTATAGCACGGTACGGATCATACAATCCCGATAACACACTTGCAAGCAAGGTGTGGGCTGATTATTTCTTTTATGATACGCCGCAAAAAGAAGAAGTACGGCAAGTAGAATAATATAAAAGCGAGTGTCACCGGCGATGCTTAAATCCGCGAAGGACAGGCAACACACTCCCCGCCTTATTTTAAAGGAGGGGACGCGGCAAAGGCTTCCAAGCCATTTGCAAGCGGGCGTGGTTGCACTCACGCACTACCCTAAATCCACCCTTTAAAAATAAAATTTGGTAATTCCGTTTTGTAACGTACTTTTACGTTATGAAACGGAATAAGACATTACCTACACTCACCAAGGCCGAAGAAGAAGTGATGCACATCATCTGGCAGCTGGACCGTTGTGTGGTACGCGATGTGATAGACAAGCTCGGCGACCCTGATATGCCCCACAGCACCATATCATCTGTAGTGCGTATACTGGAGAAGAAAGGCTTTGTAGACCACAAGGCATACGGCAAAACCCACGAATACTTCCCCCTCATCACCAAAGACGACTATGCACAGCACGGTGTAAAAAGCCTGGTGGAAAAGTACTTCAGCGGCTCGCCAAAAAAGCTCGTGAGCTTCCTGGTGGAGAGCGAGGACATGAACCTGAAAGAGTTGAATGACATTCTGAAAACGCTCGATAAAAAATAGCCAGTACCATTTTGCTTCACTAAAAAGAAATGTCATGCTGCAATACCTCTTAAATGCGACCGCCATATGGCTCATCAGCCTGCTGTCTTATGATATCTTCCTGCGCAGGGAAAGCTACCATAGCTACAACCGCTTTTATTTGCTGTTCACCTTCCTGCTGGGGACATTGCTGCCTATGCTGCAATGGCAGGGCGGCAACATACTGCCACCTGCCACGCAGCGCTCTGTAGAGCAGGTCATTATTGTAAAGCAAAGCATTGTTGCGGCCAGTGTGCCTGCCACACAATATAACTGGCAGCAGTGGATCGCGGCGGCCTATACCATAGGTGCATTGGTGGTGCTGTGCCTTTGTGCTATAGAGATCATTAAGCTCGTCAGCTACGCGCGCTCCGGCAACAAAACAACGCAAGGCCGGTGGACCATTATCGAAACAGGCAAGGAGCATACACCCTTCTCCTTTCGCAATAACTTGTTTGTATGCAGCCTGCACCAATACGGTGCCGAAGAATGGCAGATGATCATCTTGCATGAGTGCCGCCACAGCAGCCTCCTCCACCTCGCCGATCTTATACTGATGCAGGTGGCCCGTATTATCTTCTGGTTTCACCCACTGGTGTATGTATACAACAAGCGCCTACTACTGGTACACGAGTACCAGGCCGATAGCGTGGCCGCACCACAGCCTCAACAGTATGGCCGTTTTTTGGTAGAGCAGGCAATGCTGCAATCTGCCCCTTCCGTTGTTCATTCATTTAATCGTTCACCCATAAAAAACCGAATAGTTATGCTTACACGCAGATCCACCGCCCTTGCGAAGGGCAAAATGCTCGTTTTCGTACCGGTAGCGCTGGTATGTACTTTATGCTTCTCCAAGAATGTATTCTCCAAAGGGTACGAGAAGAACGGCAATACCGTTACCTGGCACGGCAACACCTTCCAGCTATCCGAAAAAACGATGGATACGGTCATCTTGATAGACCCTGTAACGGGCAAAGAGTTCACTAAAGTAATAGAGCATGATCCCGCTCCCCTCACTATGAATGGCAATCCAATTCCCAAACAGGCCGATCGTTCCGCACAATTCACCGGCAGCGATAAAGACCTGCGCGACTATATACTCAAAAACATGCGTAATGAGCTGGGCAACCTCGAAGACGGCTTCTACACACTTGATATTGATGACATACTGGTAGATGAGCAAGGAAAAATCGTGTACTTCAACTACAACGACATGAGAAGAAATAAGCCAGCCGGCGAAGTTACCACACCGCTTGACCCTTCAGCACCAATGACCGTGCGCTTAGGCGACCCTAATGTAAAAATAACCCTGGGCAATGGCATCAACATGCCCGCAGGCGCACAAGCGCCAGCAGGTGCCGGAGATGCACCAATACAGCCGAAAACTTTTTCGCTGCAACGCAACACTGACCCCGCTCATTTTGAAGCGATCAGCAAAGCCAACCAGCAGGCCGTATTCGATAAAGTATGTAAGCTCATGGAAACGGCACCCGGCTTTATTCCCGGCACACTCAATGGCAAAAAAGTGATC